>JAEZEU010000377.1 GCA_023432885.1 Pseudomonadota bacterium
TGGTGTAGCCGATAGCGATAGCGAGCCCGCTGCCAAAGCCTATGCCGTACTTGGTGCCCTCTGATCGCACCACGTAGCACCGGCTTCCGTTTATCCTCGCTCCCACATGATCACTTCACCGCTCGCCGGCTACCAGGAGCGGGCTCACAAAGACGTCCGTTAAGAGGCAGCACGAAGCGGACATCCCCTCCTCTCCACCCCGTTGACTGCGTTGCGTTCGCCTGTGTCCGTCGGAAAGCCACGTCCCGTAAGACCTCGTCTGCATCCCTGAAGAACTCTCGCGCACAGCGCGACTGGTCTCCGCCCACCTCGCAACGAGCGTCTTCAAGTTCGGTGCCCATTGAGCCTGATCGAAAGCACGATCAAGCTCTGATTGGGTGTAGTCGAGGTAGACAGGCGCCGACATCCTAGGCGATTCGTCGATTGCACCCAACGTCAGCATCCTTCGTCCACTCACTAGCCGGCTTCCGCAACTGCTCGCTGAACCTTGTTTCGAAGGCTCAGGGTCAGCTTGGCTTGCCGGCGGAAGTGAGCCTGCAGCAAACCCGTCGCCCGGTCCTCGTCACGTTCCAAGGCAGCGCGCATGATCGCCTCATGCTCACTATCGGCAGCGACTGCTCGCTCTGCATACTTCCAGAAGTATCGCCGATAGCGCTCCATCTGGTCATAGAGCTCGTTGAAGAAATGCATCAACCATGGCGAGCCGCACCCCTTACAAAGCGCAAAGTGGAATTCCCTATGCCGATCTTCCCAATCCGTTCGTAGCGCTTCATCCTCTCGGTCATCCGACACGGCGATACCAGCACGCTTCAATCGGTGAAACGCTGCAAGCAAGTCGACCTCCCAGTCTTCGCGACCATCGCGAATGGAGCCGCTCAGCGCATATGTTTCCAGATGCGCCCGCAGATTCGACACGTCCATCATTTCGTCGAGATGAATGGGCGCGACGAGGAAGCCTTTGTGATCTTCAGCTACGACCAGCCCCTGCGAAGCAACCTGAAATAGCGCCTCGCGCAAGGGGCTTACACCGACCTTGTAGCGCTTGGTCAGTTTTTCGAACTGCAACCGCTCTCCCGGCTCGAGCTTGTGGCGGATGATGTCGAGCCGCAGCTGCTGCGCAACTCTTCCAGCCAACGTTCGAGGCTCATCGCTCGAGGACCCAGCACCAGGCCCCCATTTTCCTACGAGCTCCTTGGGAATGCTTTTCATCTCAGGTGCGCCCTTTAGTCGCGATTCTTCGGTTCAATATCTTCGAAGCTGCCAGAAATTCCAAGAGGAATCAGATTTTCGAAAATATTGACAGTCTTGGAATTATCACGCAGTTTTGGAAACGAGTGGAGACAAAATCATGGCTGACATTGTATTCGCAGCAGGCGCCCCCCATGCGCCGGGATTGATCGGGTTGCTTGAGGCCGCGCCTCCCGATGTTAAGGATGTTGTCGCCACAACCTATCGCAACCTCGCAGCGGCAATTGCCGATGCGAAGGCTGACGTCCTGATCGTCTTCGCGAACGATCACCTGGCGAACAGTCGGATCAGGACTTATCCCGACTTTCTGATCGGGATGGCCGCCGAGCATCGAGGGCCATACGAGTGGTTCAAGCCCTGGATAGGATGCGAGGACTACAAGGTGAAGGGTTCGCCCGAGATCGCGGCTGCGCTCTTCAACGGCATGACGAAGCGCGGCATCCGGATGTTTGCGCAGAATGAGAACCTGAAGTTCGACGACAACATCTCGGTACCGGTCCTGTTGACCAACATTGCAGGGTCAGGAATTCCGATGGTGCCGGTGCTGCAGAACTGCACCGTTCCCCCGATCCCTGACCAGTACCGCTGTTACGAAGTCGGTAAGGCGCTCGGCGACTTCATCCGAAATGATCTCCCAGCGGACATGCGCGTCGCGCTGCTGGGTTCGGGCGGCCTGAGCCACGAGCCGGGCGGCGCTCGATACTACTTTATCGACGAGGAGTTCGACCGCTGGTTTCTCGACCTGGTCGCCTCCGGCGACCACGAAAAACTGCTGCGCGAATTGACCCTGGAGAAAATGGAAGCAGCCGGCTCCGGCGGCACTGCAGAGCTGCTCGCCTGGGTCGTCGTACTCGGTGCGATCGGTTCGAAGCCGGGCAAGAACTTCGGCTACACCGTCCACAAGGACTTCAAATGCGGCGTGGGCGGCGTGCTGTGGGACATGCAGGCCAATATGCCACGGCAGCGCGCGGCGGTTTGAGAGGAAGCACTATGGGTCTCGAGAAATTCAACCCGTCGCTGGTGACGCACGACCTGATCCAAGATCTGAAATGGTCACCGGAACTCCGCGCCGAATTCGCGCAGAAGGAAGCCGCGGTACTGGATCGCTATCCCTTGCGCGAGGACGAGCGCCACGCCATCGAAACGCGCAACTTCCTCGCCCTCTATGACATGGGGCTTCACCCCTATCTGGGCGGGCAATTCGCCCGGCTGATCTTCGGCAACGAAGCCGGTAAGGGCGCCTCCGTCGCGGTGAACAAGCTGGTGGAATCGCTTCAAGGAAAAGGCTCCGTCGCTTGAGCCCCACGCTGCATCAAAGAGAGATCGTCATGTCTTCCACAATGCCGTCACGCGTGCTGTCCTTGCTTTCGCGCCGATCCGTGCTGCTCGGCACGGCCGCAATCGCGGCTTCGGCCGGCTTCCGCCGGGCCCATGCTCAAACCACGCCGACCAAGATCATCGTTTCGGCCGTTCAGAGCATTACTTCCTCCCCGCATTTCGTCGCGAAGGAAAAGGGATACTTCACCGAACAGGCGCTCGACGTCACCGTGGACACGTCGCTGCAGAACGTGGCGGATCAGTTGCCCCTGCTTGCCGCCGGCAAGTACCAGGTGATGGCGACGTCGTGGGGCGCATCCGTGTTCAATGCCATGCGTCGTGGCGGTCTCATCCGAGTCCTCGGCACCCAGACAACTTTGCCCGAAAGCGGCAGGAATCTCGTCGCGTTGATCGTGTCCAAGGCCAATTACGATGCCGGTCTCAGGACTGCCGCCGGTCTCAAGGGCAAGAAGGTGGGTGTGGTCGGCCTTGGCGGCTGGAACGAGTACGACGTGCATCTGGCACTCAAGGCGGTAGGCGGCAGCGTCAAGGACGTCGAACTCGTGCAGATCGGGCGCAGCGACATTGGCCCGGCGGTCGCGAATGGCGCGGTGACGGCAAGCTGGGCGGCAGAACCGGGCGTCACCCTGCTCGAGGAAAAGGGCATCGCGGTGCCGATCACCAACGATGCAGCGCGCGGTAAGGGAGCATTCCCCCTCCTCGCCAACGGTGACTTCGCAAAGCAAAACGAAGACGCCTGCGCCCGGTATCTGGCCGCCTTTCTCAAGGCCGCCCGCGAGATCGAGGCGAGCGAGTGGAAGGACCCGCAGATCGTCGAGATCGTCTCCAAATACACCAACGTTCCGCCGGATGTCTTGCGACGCACGCCATCGAAGCTGATGCCGAAGATCGAACCCGACTTCGCGCTGATGAACGATATGCAGGACTATTTCCGAGAGCGGAAGATGCTGACCTACAGCGACAAGATCAATTTCGCCGAGTTCTATTCGCCGCAGATCGTCGAGCGGGCGCGGAAGCTCATTCCGTAGTCCAGTTAGTTTTGGGCGCGCCCCGCGAGAGCAGATAGGTCCATGTCCATTCGTCACGCCGTCCAGGGTTCTGCAACACCGTCGCGGCTGAACGCCATCACGGTAGACCGCCTCTGGAAGGCATTTCATGACGACCGGCGCCATGCGACCGTCGTGGCGATCAGCGACGTCACGATCTCGGTCCCGCGCGGCCAATTCGTCTGCATCTGCGGGCCGTCTGGTTGCGGGAAGTCAACGCTGGTCCGCATTCTCGCGGGACTCGAGCAGGAAACACTCGGCAGCATCGATATCGAACGCGCAGATGCTTCCGAACGTCCTCCGGCAATGGTGTTCCAGGAAGCCTCGCTGTTTCCCTGGCTGACTGTGGAGGAAAACGTCAAGTTTCCGCTTCGGCTTCAGGGCGCCTCGTCCGAGGAGCAGGAGAAAAGGGCACGCGAGCTGCTTGCCCTGATGCGGCTCGAGGATTTCGGCAAGGCGTTTCCGCATCAACTCTCGGGCGGCATGAAGCAACGGGCCAGCGTCGCGCGTGCGCTGATTGATCGCGACAGCAACATCCTGTTGATGGATGAGCCGTTCGGTGCCCTTGACGAGCAGACCCGAATGGAATTGCAGCAGGAATTGCTGCGCGTTTGGGAGCGAACTGGCAAGACGGTCGTCTTCATTACACATAGCGTGGAAGAGGCTCTGACGCTCGGGGACCGCATCATTGTGATGTCGGCACGCCCCGGCGAAATCGCCGCAGATATTACCGTCCCCTTCGCGCGGCCGAGAGACGTGCTCGAGCTGCGGCGACATCCCGACTTCGGGCGCATGACGTTCGAGATCTGGAAGCTGCTCGCGCGTTACAAGGACGATGCGTCCGAGAAATCACCGGCAATCACGGCCGTCGTTGCTCCGCCGGGAGCCGCTACCGGGCAGATCGAGCCGACCATCGAGAGCCTCGAGCGGCTGGCGCGGCCGTCCCGGAGCAAGAAAATCGTATCGCTGCTTGGCAAATTCAGTCCGCTGAGCGTCCTCTTGCTCTGGGAGATTGTGGTCAAGAGCGGCATTGCCGATGACCGCTTCTTTCCGGCTCCTTCCTCCATCATCTCCATCTTCTGGGCCGAGCTTGTTCACGGACCATTGCTGGTGGACGCCTATGCGACTCTGGAGAGGGTGCTGATCGGATTTGCGATCGGTGGAATCCCGGCCATTGCGTTAGGACTGGCGCTCGGCATGTGGTCGACGGCGCGTGACCTGATCGCGCCGATTTTTTCGGCCCTGTACCCGGTTCCAAAGATCGCAACGTACCCGCTCCTGCTGATGATGTTCGGTCTCGGCGAAGCGCCCAAATACGCAGTGATCGCAATCGTCGTGTTTTTCCTCGTATTCTTCAACACCATGTCCGGCGCGCACTATGCGCCCAAGATCTATTTCGACGTCGCGCATAATCTCGGAATGTCTCGGCTGAATCTGTTCAGGTTCGTCGCGCTTCCGGCCGCCCTTCCCAGCATTTTTACGGGGCTGAAGCTCGCGGTAGGCACCGCGTTCGTCGTCATTGCGGCGGTGGAGTTCGTCGGCGCAAAGACGGGTCTTGGTTACGCCATCTGGTCCTCTTGGCAGATATTCGCCGTCGAGAAGATGTACGTGAACATCATTGCGATTTCGGTGAGCGGGTATCTGTCGATCATCACGATCGATGCCATCGAGCGCCTGGTCATGCCGTGGAGCAGGCAGTGACCGCCCTGCCTACCGGCAACGTGCACGACCCTCGAGCCGGCCGTGCCGCGTATGTCTTGTCCGGCCGTGTCCTTACCCTCGACGAACGAAGCACGATCGCGGGCGCTGTGGCCGTCAGGGAAGGCCGCATCGCCGGCGTTGGCTCGCGCGGCGAGATGGTAGACCTCTTACCAAGGGCACGCGTCATCGACACGGATGGCGTGATCGTGCCGGGTTTCAACGACTCGCATGCCCACATGGATACCGAGGGACTGCGAGAGCACTTCCCCTCGCTCGAAGGCGCCCGCACGGTCGGCGATGTACTGGCGCGGATTTCTGCGCTGGCAGAGCAGACCCCGCGCGGGCAATGGATCGTGACCATGCCGGTCGGCGAACCGCCATTCTACTATGGTGGTCCGCTGACGCTGGCCGAGAAGCGTATGCCGTGCCGCGTGGAGCTGGACCGCGCAGCGCCTGAGCATCCTGTCTGCATCCTTCCGCCCTCCTCCTATTGGGGCCTGATCCCCTGTTATGCCGCCGTCAACTCCATGGCGCTGTCGAAACTCGGCATCTCCCGCGCAACCAGCCCGCGGATCAAGGGAATCGAAATCCTTCGCGACGAAACCGGCGAGCCGACCGGCGTGTTCGTCGAGCGCAACTTTCCGGATGCGATGCAGCTCGACCTTCTGGGCGCGCTGCCGCGGATCACCCCGGCCGATCGCTGCAAGGCGATTATGAAGGCGATGCGCACCTACCATGCGCATGGCTTCACCAGCATCTACGAGGGTCACGGCTGCGCAACCGAAATCCTGTCGGCCTACCGTCAGATCCACGAGCAATCCGCGCTCACGATGCGAGTCGGCGCGGTGGTCAGCCCAACCTGGACTACGCTCGACGACGCAGAGCGGCAGATGTCGAACTGGCTCGCCTATGCCCAGGGGAGCGGCCTCGGCGACGACCGTCTCCGCATATCCGGCATCTTCGTGAATTACGGCGGCGACCCAGCGGTCGGGACCGTGGCATTGTCGGACACCAGTAATCTCGGCTGGTCCTGCTATGTCCGGCAGGCGAACACCCCCGACGCGTTCGAGGAGTTGTGTCGGCTGGCCGCGCACTACAATCTGCGCCTGCACACCATCGTCATCGACAAGCTGCATGAGATCGTGCCGATCCTCCAGCGTGTCGATGCTGAATACGACATCAGGTCGAGGCGTTGGATCCTGGAGCACATTAGCGTCTCCAGGATGGAGGACCTCGCCGCACTCAAGGCGCTCGGGGTGGGCGTCACCCTGATTCCGGAGTTTCACCTGTCGAAGGCCGGCGGCCGGTTCGCATCGCAACCCGACGAGATCTGCGCGATGGTGGCCCCTCTCGTACATCTGGAATCGCTTGGCGTTCCGGTAGCCGCGGGCACGGATAACAGCCCCGTCACCCCCTTCGCTAGCATGCGCGCGATGATGACAAGGCAGGAGCGCGTCACGGGCCGCATTCTCGGCGCCTCTGCCCGAGCGCCGGCAGAACTGGCATTGCGCGCGCTCACCGTGAACGGGGCCTGGTTGACCTTCGAGGAAAACGTCAAGGGTGCGGTCCGCCCGGGCAACCATGCCGATCTCGCCGTGCTCAGCGACGACCCCCTCACCACACCGGCCGAAGCGCTCGAGCGCATCACATGCGTGGCGACCATGGTCGGCGGACAATTCGTTTATGGCGCAGCCGAGGTCGGTGCACATGCCTGACGGAAATTGCCGGACAAACCCCGTTTCGACGATCAACAAGGAGTAACACGATGCGCAACGCCCGCCTCCCCCGGATGATGACACGCCTGTTTTCGGCGACCGCCGTCGCAGCAGCAACCCTTACTGCAGCCGCGGCAGCTGACAGCACTGGCATTACTGACAGCGAAATCAAGATCGGCGGCATCTGCCCGAGCACGGGACCGATCGCCTCCTTCGTGACGATCTGCGCGATACAGGATTCCTATTTCAAGTCGGTCAATGATCGCGACGGCGGAGTTTTGATGAGTGACGGCAAGCGCCGCAAGATCGCCTATACCCACTATGACGACGGCTACTCTCCGCCCCGCACGAACGAGCAGGCGCGCCGCCTGGTCGAACGCGATCAGGTCGCTCTGATCATAGGCCCGCTCGGCAGCGCCACGGGCCTGGCGATCCGCGACTATGTCAACCGCAAGGGCGTACCCCAGATCTTCGTCGGAAGCGGCTTGTCCGCGTTCAGCACCGATTCCGACAAGTACCCATGGACCATCGGCTGGCAGCCGTCCTACACCACGGAAGGCAGCATCTACGCGGAATTCGTCAAGACCACAAAGCCCGGCGCCAAGGTCGCCGTGCTCTACCAGAACGACGATTTCGGCAAGGAACTCCTCAACGCGTTCAAGACCGCCTCGGCCAATACCGGCGTGACCATCGTCGACGCGCAATCCTACGAAGTCACCTCCCCCACCGTCGACTCGCAAGTCTCGAACCTAGGGGCCACTAATGCCGACGTGCTGCTGGTGTTCGCTGTCCCGAAGTTCACGGCGCAGACCTTGCGCAAGGTCCAGGACATGACGTGGCGGCCGATGATCATCGTCTCCAATATCAGCGCTTCCAAGAAGACCGTGATGGAGCCGGCGGGCGCCGAAGCATCGGAAGGCGTCTATTCGGTGGTCAGCATGATGGATCCGACGACATCGGACTTTGCCGCCACCAAGGACATGCAGACCTATCGGGAAATCGGCACGAAGTACCCGAGTTCGGGACTCAATCTCGATGATCCCATGACGATGTACGGCTTCGCGCAGGCCCAGACCATGGTTGCCGCGCTGCAGAAGGCAAAGGCGCCGACCCGCGAAGCCATCATGGAGTCCGTGCGGAATCTCTGCGACATTCCAGTGCTCGGCGTCGTGCCCGGCGTCAAGGTTTGCGTCAACGGCAAGGAGGACCCTTTCTATGTCGAGGCGATGCAGGTCGTCCGCTACAGCAAGGGCAACTGGCAGAAAGTCGGCGACATCATCACCAAGTACGAGGGCAAGACGCCCAAGGGTGTGAAGTAACGCGTCGTCTCGCCGCACCGAATCCAAGTGAGCAAGATGCGCAAAGAGCTGTTCAACGAAATCCTGCCAGCAAAGACTGGCAGGGCGCTCATTGTACGTAAGGACGAGATCCTGCGTATCACGGACGTCGAAGGCCAGCAGGTCGTCGACGTCGCGATCTTCAACGCCAACAACTATCGCGATCGGCTGTCCCTGTCGTATTCCACGACACGCTACGCCATGCAGTACAGCGCTCGTCGCGAAGGACGGCCCGAGCCCACCGTGCCGATGTCGAAGGACTATCTGACCGAAGGCGACGTGCTGATGTCGACGATCTACACGCCGCTGATGACGATCATCCGAGAGACCCCGGAACCGAAAGGCGTACACAAGGTCAATCAGCGCATGTGCAATCGCCGCTTCTACGAGAGTTTCGGCCTGCAAGGCATTGATGGCTGCCACGAGATCATCAGCGGTGTGGTGGCTCCATATGGGATCCGCCCCGAAGACATCCCCGATACCATCGATTTCTTCATGAACTATCATCACGACTGCTCCAGCCATTCCTGGGTCGCAGAAAGGCCGGTCTCCAAGCCCGGCGATTTCGTCGAACTGCGCGCAGATACCGACTGCCTCGTCGCGATCTCCAACTGTCCGGAAGATCATGTCAGCATGATCAACGGCGGACGCTGCACGCCGATGCGGCTGCAAGTCTTCGCGGCGAACTCAAGCCCGGCATCATAATGGCTACACACACGATCCGGGGGTCTGCAGCGACGATCCAGCGCGGATTGATTTCGCCGCAGGCCACGCCGATCCTCACCATCGCATCGGGAGACACCGTCATCCTCGACACCTGGGCGATGTGGGACAATGCCGGCGGTCCGCACCTCGATCTCAAGCACGCCCTGTCGTTGCGCGATCGCTTTCGTGCGGAAGGCCGCGGTCCGCATAGCCTTACCGGCCCGGTCGCGGTTCGCACGGCGCAACCGGGTGACATCCTGAAGGTGGAGATCCTGCGCCTTGAGGTTGCCGACCACGGCATCAATGTCATTTTCCCCGGTAAGCAGAGCCGGGGTCTGCTCGCCGACGTCTTCGAAGACGCCGAACTTCGGCACTTCGTCCTCGACGGACGCACGATGACCACGAGTTTCGGGGACCGCGTCACGATCCCGCTACGTCCGTTTCTGGGAATCATGGGGGTCTCGCCGCCGGCCGACGAAAAGCCGAGGAGCTCCGCGATCCCCGGAAGCTTCGGCGGCAATATCGATTGCTCCGACCTGGTGGCAGGCTCTGTTCTCTATCTGCCCGTCTTCACGGAGGGCGCAGGCTTCTATGCCGGCGACGCGCACGCGGCGCAGGGGTCCGGCGAAGTGGTGCAGACCGCGCTTGAGACCGCCATGAAGATGGCAGAGCTGAGGCTTACGGTTCTCAAGGGGCGGTCGATCAAGCGGCCGCAGGCTGAGACGCGGGATCACTTCATTACGATGGGTCTCGATGAGGATTTGCGCGAAGCCGCCCGCCAGGCGGTGCTCGACATGATCGACTTTCTGGCTGACACACAGGGATTGAACCGCGGGGATGCCTACGCGCTGTGCTCGCTGCAGGCTGACCTCCTCGTCACCCAGCTGGTCAACGGCGTGAACGGCATCCATGCCCGGATGCCGAAGGCAATCTTCAGGCAGGATCGGCGACCATGACCATCTTGCTCAGCGTTCGCGGCATTGAGATCGAGTTTGGCGGCATCCGAGCGCTTCAGGGCGTCTCGTTCGAGGTCGAGCGCGGAGAGATCTGCGGATTGATCGGACCCAACGGCGCCGGCAAGACGTCCCTCTTCAATGCCATATCACGCGTCTACCCCGTCGACGGGGGCTCGATCCATTTCGATGGACGCGATATCACCAAGTTGCCGGCAAACAGGATCATCGCGCTAGGTATCGCCCGCACGCTGCAGAATGTGGGCTTGTTCGCCGCATTGTCGGTCAAGGACAACGTACTGCTAGGCGCGCATCATCGGCTGCGGCCAAGTTTCGTCAACGCGATCTTCGGCATCGGGCACCGGGCGACGACCACTGACGCGGATGGCGAAGCAAGCGCGCTGCTCGACGATCTCGGCCTCGGCGACGTCGCCGACCACCTGGCCGGCGGCCTGCCGTTCGGTACGCTGAAGCGCATCGAACTGGCGCGCGCGCTTATTTCACGACCGCGCTTTCTGATGCTCGACGAACCGGCCAATGGGCTGTCGCACGGTGAGGTCGACGAACTCGCCGACGTCATCCTGCGTATCCGCAAACGATACGATCTTACGGTGCTGCTGGTGGAGCACCATATGCGGATGCTGATGCGCATTTCGGATCACGTTGTGGTGCTGGAAAACGGCATCAAGATCGCCGACGGCACGCCCGAAGACGTGAAGGCAGACGCAAAGGTGGCTGCCGCCTATCTGGGGAGCGCTGCATGAGTCTCCTGAGCATCGACGGATTGCAGGCGGGCTACGCTGGACGCCGGGTACTGCACGAGATCGACCTCCGTCTCGGCGACGGACAGATCCTGGTCGTTCTCGGCGCCAACGGCGCCGGGAAGACCACACTGTTGCGCGCGATATCAGGGACCATCCCGCGCTCCGGAACTATCGTTTTCGACGGCAAGCGGATCGACCAGTTGCCGACGCGCAGCGTCGTGGCGTCCGGAATTGCGCATGTGCCGCAAGGCCGCGGCACGTTCGCGGACCTGACCGTAGACGAGAACATCCGCCTTGGCGCTTATCTGCGCAGCACCGCCGATGCGAAACGCGACCGCGAACGCTGGCTGACGTTCTTTCCGCGCCTGCGTGAGCGATTGGCGCAGCAGGCGGGCAGCCTCTCCGGAGGCGAACAGCAGATGCTTGCGATCACCCGCGCATTGATGCTGCAGCCGCGGCTGCTATTGCTCGACGAGCCTTCGCTCGGGCTCGCTCCCCTCATCACGCGCGACCTCGTCAACACGCTCGCTGCGATCCGTAAGGAGACGGCCATGACGATGCTGATCGTCGAACAGAACGCCAATCTGGCCCTGGCCATCGCCGACGACGGCCTGGTGCTGGAAAGCGGCAGCGTCGTGCTCCGCGATACCGCGGCAAATCTCGTCGGCAATGACGAGGTACGTCGCATTTACCTGGGATATGAGTGATGCTGTTCGCCAATCAGATCATCGATGGACTGGCCGACGGAGCGATCTACGCCGCGCTCGCGCTCGCGCTTGCCTTCAGCTATCGTTCCACCGGGATCGTCAACTTCGCCCAGGGCGAGATGGCGATGCTGTCGGCTTATGCCGTGTGGCAATTGATGACATGGGGAATCCCGCTTGTTCCCGCCGTCATCATCAGCATTGCGATTTCATTCGCGGTCGGCGCGGCGCTCTACGCAGGTCTGGTCAAGCCGCTGTCGCGCGCCAATCTCCTCACCGTCGTCAGCATCCTGATCGGCCTCTATCTGGCGCTGAATAGTCTCGCCGGTTTCCTCTGGACCCACAGCATCAAGGCATTGCCCAGCCTGTTCCCGAAAGCGCACGTCCAGATCGGTCCCTTGAGTGTCTCCGTCGAAACGCTCGGCATCATCGGCGTCGTCGCGACCGTCCTTCTGCTGCTCTATTTGCTGTTCGAGCGGACCAAGATCGGCCTCGCGATGCGTGGCGCAGCATCGGCACCCGATTCCGCCGAATTGGTCGGCGTCCCCGTGCCCGCGATGCTCCTGATCGGCTGGGGAATCGCGGCGTCACTGGGTGCGATGTCGGGCATCCTCGTCGCACCGCGCGTCTTCCTCAATCCGACGATGATGTTCGGCGTGATCATATATGCATTCGCAGCCGCGACGCTCGGCGGCTTTGACAGTGTGATCGGCGCCGTGGTGGGCGGGCTCCTCGTGGGCGTCGTGGAGAACCTGGTCGGGACCTACGTTCCCTGGATCGGCCCGGACCTGAAGATCGTGGTCGCACTTATCCTGATCTTCGGGACGCTGCTGCTCAAACCGGATGGCCTGTTCGGCCGCGAGAAGGTGGCGAGGCTATGAACATCGTCATCAGGTCGCGGCCTCCGCTTCTCGTCCGCATCACTTTCGCAGCGGTGCTGGCGCTCATATTCCTCTACGTAATTCCGTTCGCTATCCCGAACTATCTCGTCAGCCAGTTCGCAACCGTCCTGGCGTTTGCGATCGCGATCATCGGTATCAACCTGGTGACCGGTTACGGCGGCGCCATCACGCTCGGACATGCTGCTTTCGTCGCGCTCGGCTCCTATACGACGGCTATCCTGGTCGTGCGTTACGGCTGGAATCCCTACGCGACCATTCCGGTCGCGGCGGCCTTGAGCTGGCTCGCCGGGTGGTGCCTGGGCTTTCCGGCGCTGCGCCTGCAGGGGCTCTATCTCGCGATGGGCACGCTGGTGCTCTCGATCACGGTGCCCGCTCTGCTCAAGAGGTTCGAGGGATTTACCGGCGGTGTGCAGGGCCTCAATGTCGGCAACCCGGAATCGCCGGTAAAATGGCTCGACGAGTCCCAATGGATCTACTTCGTCTGCCTGGTGGTCGCGGCGGTGCTCTACGTGGTCGCGACCCGCATCCTGTCCGGCCCGTTGCTCCGGGCGATGATCGCCGCGCGCGACAATCACCTCGTTGCCTCCGTGCTCGGAGTCGACCGCGCGCCCCTGGCGACCGCGACGTTCGCGATGAGCAGCCTCTATGCCGGTGTCGCGGGCTCGCTTTATGCGATGATCGTGGGCTTCGTCTCGCCCGACACTTTCAACGTGATGCTCAGCCTGAGCCTGTTCGTCGGCGCAGTGGTCGGCGGAATCACTTCGATCGGCGGCGCGATCGTCGGTGCGATGTTTATCCAGTTCGTGCCGACGTGGGCCAGTGACGTCGACGTCTCGCTCGGCGGGCTCGTTTTCGGCTGCGCCCTGATCGTGACGCTCGTCGTCCTGCCGGCGGGAATCGGAGGGCTTGTCGGCCGGCTGTATGACTTCACCTGCTTCCGGCTGGGTTGGGTCGACACTGGTGAAGACAAACGGGAGGAAGTTCAAGCGGTGGGGAGCGCCCAGAATGAGCCTGCGTGACATCGACCATATCCTGATCGGTCGCGTCCTGACGTTGAATTCGTCGGGAGACGTCGCTGAAGCCGTCGCCCTGCAAGGCGACCGGATCGTTGCCGTCGGCCGGCGTGACGAGATCCTCAACCTCAAGAGTTCCGCAACGCGGCTCTCCCGTACCAGCGGCACGATCATCCCGGGCTTCAACGACGCCCATGCCCATATGGATACGGAGGGGCTGCGCGAGCGCTTTCCTTCATTGGGAAAAGTACGATCGATCGCCGATGTCCAGGCTCGGATCGCTGAACTCGCACGTACGACGCCGCGCGGCGAATGGATCGTCACGATGCCGGTGGGTGATGCGCCGTTCTATTTCGGCGGTCCTCTCGTTCTCGGCGAACGGCGGATGCCAACCCGGCAGGAGCTGGATCAAGCCGCACCGGACCATCCCGTCTGTATCCTGCCGCCATCCGGCTATTGGAGCCTGGTGCCCTGCTACACCGCGCTCAACTCGCTCGGACTGAAGCTAAACGGTCTCGACCGAACCTCCACCTCGCCGGTGGACGGCGTGGAACTCGAACGCGATTCCGCCGGAGAGCTGACCGGCGTGATCGTCGAGCACAATTATCCGGATTCGGCGCAGATCGCGCTATTGCCCGCAGTGCCCCGCTTCTCGCCAAACGACCGGCGCGAAGGCATCAAGCGCTCGATCGCGACATACCATTCCTTCGGCACGACCAGCGTCTACGAGGGACACGGCTGCGCGCCGGAGGTTATCGCGGCCTACCGCGACCTGCACGAATCCGGCGAACTTACGATGCGAATGTATCTCGTGGTCAGTCCGTTCTGGAATTCGCTCGACGAGGCCGAGCGGGATTTCCGCGAGAAGCTCGTCTACGCGCGGGGAACGGGGCTCGGCGACGCCTTTTTGCGCGTCGGGGGTGTCTTCATCAGCTATGGTGGAGAACCGAGCGCGGCTCGCGCGGCAATGGCGAGGCCGGCCGATCTCGGCTGGTCCTGCTACATCAAGCAGGCCAACACGCCCGAGCAATTCGAGCGGCTATGCCTGGCGGCAGCCAAGGCCGATCTGCGCGTTCACACCATCGCCGTCGACAAGCTGCACGAAATCGTGCCGATCTATGAACGCGTCAACGCCCAGCATTCCATTGCACACCGGCGCTGGGTGATCGAGCACATGAGCTACGCCGCGGCAAGCGATCTTGCCCGGCTGAAGGGACTGGGGATCGGCGTCACTCTCATTCCCGATTACCATCTCTGGAAAGTCGGGACACGGTTCTTTCCACTCGGAGAATCTGACCGTGAACTCGTCGCGCCGGCAGCGCAGCTCGATGCGCTCGGCGTCCCCGTCGGCTGCGGAACAGACAACAGCCCTTGCAATCCGCTGGCGACGATGCGCGCGATGCGAACGCGCCGTGAGCGCACGACCGGCGAAGCCATCGGGCCCCGCGCGGCCACCTCGGCCGACCTTGCCCTGCGCGCAATGACGCGAAACGGCGCGTGGTTCACGTTCGAGGAAGACCTCAAGGGACAGATCGCGCCGGGATATCTTGCCGACTTCGCGCTCCTCAGCGGCTGCCCGCTCTCGACCCCTGCCGAAGACCTGGAATCACTATCCTGCCTCGCCACTATCGTCGGCGGCAGCGTGGTTCATGGCGAACTCTGAAAACTTCAGAACAGAACTCGGAATTGAATATGGCTATTGATCCCCAGTTGGCCCCGTTCATCGCACGCTTGGACGAAGCATGGCCTGAACCGCCCTTGTCGCTGCCCGTGCCGGAATGGCGCGACCGTGTCGAACGGTTGTCTGCAGCGGCGCGCACTCCCTATCCCGACGGGCTCCTGGTTGAAACGCGCGTCATCGATGCATCCAGACCCGACCGCGTTCGTATTTACCGGCCAGCGTCGGCGCACCCCCTGCCCGCCCTCGTCTACATGCATGGCGGGGGCTGGGTGATCGGCAGCATCGACAGCCACGATCAGATCACCGCCGCGATCGCGGCCGATACGCCCTGCGTGGTAATCAGCGTCGACTATGCCCGCGCTCCGGAGCATCCGTTCCCCGCTGCGGTCGATGATTGCGAGGTCGCCGTCCGCTGGACCTTTGAAAATGCGGACAAGGTAGGAGTCGATCCCGCCGCCATCTTCG
>JAEZEU010000383.1 GCA_023432885.1 Pseudomonadota bacterium
GGCTCAGACGGCCCAGGCGCCCGCGCCATCCGCTACCCCGGCAGCACCGGTGCCGCCGCCGTCGGCGACGCCGGGGGGCGCGGGAGCGAGCTATGTGCCGGGGCTTCGCTATACGCTGCGCACCGGAATCGCCGAAGGCCGCATGGTGTTCATCGGCGTCGGCGGCACGATCGACGGCCAGGTCAATCCGCTGCTGTCGGCGGCCGAAGGCCAGGTGGTGCAGCTCACGCTGATCAACGGCGAGGGCGCCGAGCACGACATCGTGTTCGACAATCATGGACCGGCGGGAAGCTCGGCGCACATCGTAGGCAAAGGCGCGAGCACCAGCATCGCGTTCCCGGCCGGCCGGGCCGGCGACTATGCCTATTATTGCAGCGTGCCGGGGCACCGGCTGTCCGGCATGGAAGGCAAATTCCTCGTCACCACCCAGCCGCCGCCGGAGACCGTGGTGCAGGCCGACATTTCACAGAAGCCGGAGGACGTGCCGCCGCCGATCGGCAATCGCGGGCCGCAGACGGTGCGGGTCGACCTCGTCACCGTCGAGCTCGAGGCGCGGCTCGCCGAGGGCACGACGTTCGGCTACTGGACCTTCAACGGCAAGGTGCCGGGCCCGATGCTGCGCGTGCGCGTCGGCGATACCGTCGATGTGCATCTGAAGAACGCCGACGGCAGCTCGATGCTGCACTCGGTCGACTTCCACGCCGCCACCGGTCCCGGCGGCGGCGCGGCCGCCACCCAGACCAATCCGGGCGAGGAGAAGAGTTTCCGCTTCAAGGCGCTGACGCCCGGCCTGTTCGTCTATCACTGCGCCACGCCGATGGTCGCCCATCACATCGCCAACGGCATGTACGGCATGATCCTGGTCGAGCCGGAGGGCGGCCTGCCGCCGGTCGATCGCGAATATTACGTGATGCAGGGCGAGATCTATACCGACGGCGCGTTCGGCCAGCACGGCAGCCAGGAATTCAATGTCGAGAAGCTGCTCAACGAACGCCCCGAATATCTGGTGTTCAACGGATCGGTCGGCGCGCTGTCCAGCTTCCATCCGTTGCAGGCGAAGGTGGGCGAGACCGTGCGCATCTATTTCGGCGTCGGCGGCCCGAACTTCACCTCCTCGTTCCATGTCATCGGCGAGATCTTCGACAAGGTCTATAATCTCGGCGGCGCGACGAGCGAGCCGCTGAAGGGCATCCAGACCGTCACCGTCCCCGCCGGCCGCGCCGTCATCACCGAGTTCAAGCACGACGTGCCCGGCAACTACACCCAGGTCGATCACGCGCTGGCGCGGATGGAGCGGGGGCTGGTCGGCGTGCTGCACGTCGAGGGCCAGCCGAACACGGACATCTTCGACGGCAAGGTAGAGCCGGGCATGGGGCACTGAAGCTGCGGGCGGCGGGCAAAAGATGCGCCGGCACCGGCCGCACGCTCACCGGCGCAGCGCCTGCAACAGGCGCTCGATGAACGGCGCCTGACCTTTCAGGATCTTCTTGCGCGCCTCGGCAATGCCAAACCAGGCCGCGCGGTCGATCTCGGGAAAGGACTGCCGCCGGCCGGAGCGCGGCGGCCATTCCATCTCGAAGGTGTTGCTCTTGAGATCGGCGGGATCGAAGCCGCCTTCGATCGCCCAGACATGCACGATCTTGCCGCCGGGCTGCCTCGCGCTGCCGAGCGGGACGGCTTCTCCCTTCGGATCGTGCCCGGTCTCTTCCGCGAACTCGCGCTGCGCGGCCGCAAGCGGCACTTCGCCCGATGCGATCAGGCCTTTCGGAATGGTCCAGGCGCCTTCATCCTTGCGCATCCAGAAGGGGCCGCCGGGGTGCCCAAGCAGCACTTCGATCTCGCCGTCCACGATGCGATACAGCAGCAGGCCTGCGCTTTGCGGCTTTGATGAAGTGCGCACCGGCATCGTCATTGCCTGGATGTTGAACGGCCGTGATGGGTCTGCGCTGCAGGCTCCCGCCGCAGCTATGTCTGTTCGACCAGCGCATGCAACGCCTTCACCGCGGCGTTCCGGCTTTCGACGGGAACGAACAGGCTCACCGAATGCGGCGACAGAACGTAATTATCCGCGGCAATCCCGTGCTGCCCGAGGATCTGCAACGCCCGGAACGGCAAGTCGGAGGAAACGCCGCCGAAGCAGGTCAGGCTCACCGAGCTGGAAGCTTCGCGCGCCCGTCGCAAATCCCCGGCGCCTTGCAGCGTGCGCAGGAGAGCGTCGAGCCACTCCGTGTCGCACGCCACGGTCATGCCGGTCTTTCCTGCGGTGAAGTGCGAGGCCAGCAGTTGCGGCCAGGACAGGCTGTTGTGCTTCAGATGCTGCGCGAACTTCTCGAAGCCATGATTGAGGCCGGTGCAGTCGATTTCCACGTGCTCGACGCGCGCCATCGAGTTGACGGCCAGAACCTTGCCGCTTTCCATGCCTGCTACCTCCTTTATCACCAGCGTTGCGTGCTCGTTGCCGCCGAGCTTTCTCAAGACAAGGGGCACATTCTGGTTTTGCGCCAGCTCCACGCTGCGAAAATGCAGGATCCTGGCGCCCCAGAAGCACATCTCCGACAGCGTTGCAAAATCGAGCCGGCGCAGCGGCCTTGCATCGCCGACAATGCGCGGATCGGCCGAGCAGACGCCGTCGACCTCCTTGATGATCTCGCAGCGTTCGGCGCGCAGGGCTGCGGCCATCGCCACCGCCGTGGTGTCGCTGCCGCCGCGGCCGAGCGTGGTGATCTCCCTCGTCGCGGGATTGACGCCCTGGAATCCCGCCAGCACCACGATGCGCCCGCGGTCGAGCTCCTCGCGCACCCGCACGGGGCGCACATGCAGGATGCGCGCGGCGGAATGCGAGCCGTCGGTCATCACGCCGGCCTGGCTGCCGGTGAAGCTGATCGCGGGCACGCCGAGATCGGACAGCGCCATGCTCATCAACGACATGGAAATGCGCTCGCCGGTCGTCAGCAGCATGTCGAGCTCGCGGCGGTTGGGACGCGGGCTGACCTGATAGGCCATCTCGATCAGCTGGTCCGTGGTCCTGCCCATGGCCGAGACGACCACCACGACGCGATGGCCCCGGCCATGCAGCTCGGCGAGATCCTTCGCAACGCCGCGAAGCTTGTCCGGCGTTTCCAGGCAGACGCCGCCATATTTCTGCACGATGATGGGATGGTCGCGCATCTCGCCTCAGTGCAAAGCCTCGCTCGTCTTCCGCATCGAACCTTGGCCGCCCACCCATGTGCCGACAACTTCGAAATTCTCGTTGAAGGCGACGAGGTCGGCGCGATAGCCGGGCGCGATCCGTCCCAGCTCCGATTCAAGACCAAGAAATGCCGCCGGGGTCCGCGAGGCCATGATCAGCGCATCGGCGAGCGGGACATCGAGCAAGGCAGTCGCGTTCCGCACGGCCTCGATCATGGTGAGGTGAGCGCCCGCGAGCGTGCCGTCGGGGCCGGTCAGGCGATTGTCATGCAGCGTGATCGGCCGGCCCTGCAGCCGGAATTGCGTTTCGTTCGTGCCCACCAGCGGCATGGCATCGGTGACCAGCATCAGGCGGTCGCGGCCCTTGCAGCGCAGCGCAATGCGCAAGGCGGTGGCGTCGACGTGGATGCCGTCGCAGATGATCCCGGCAAACAGCCTGTTGTCCGAAAGCGCCGCGCCCACCAGCCCGGGCTTGCGCGCGCCAAGCTGCGACATGGCATTGAACAGGTGGGTGACGCCGGTGACGCCGCGACCTGCGGCCTGTGCTGCTTCCAACGCGGTGGCCTCGCTGTGGCCGGCTGCGATGCGCAAGCCCGCGCCGATCAATTCGTCGATCATGGCGCCGGGCACGCATTCCGGCGCCAGCGTCACCAGCGAGCGGCCGCGGCCGCCAAAGCTTCTGATCGCCTCGAGATCGCGGCCGTTCGGCACGCGTATCTCGGACTCCGGGTGAATGCCCTTGCGCGCCCTGTTGAGCGCCGGCCCTTCGAGATGAATGCCGAGCACGCCGGGAATTTTCAAGCACGCCTCCGCAGCTTCAGCCAATTGCTCCAGGACCTCGGTGCGATCAGTGATCAGCGTCGGAAGGCAGCCCGTGGTGCCGCCGCCACGATGCGCCTCGGCGATGCGGCGCACGCCGGAATCATTCGGCTGGTCGTTGAGGAGAACGCCGCCGCCGCCGTTGACCTGAACGTCGATAAATCCGGGGGCAAGGATCACGTCGCGGGGAAGCTGGATGGTGGCGCCCGCCGTCTCTCCGAAGACGACGCCCTTGATCCGGCCATGCGAAATTTCGACCGAGGCGGGGCCGCGCATGTCGTTGCCGTCAAAGATGCGTTGCGCGGCAATGGTGAGAGAACAGGAAGACCCAGCGTGGTCCATCAGCATTTCATCCGAGTGGGCGCTCACGGACTCGTGAGAGGAGTGCCGTGCACGCATGCATATGTACCCCAAGGGGCTTTCTGAGGGACCCGGAACCCGGCCCTGGCGTTAACATTCGATGGCAACAAAAGGTACCACGTATCTCGGCATCGACGGGGGCGGAACCCGCTGCCGCGCCCGCATCGAGGATGAAAGCGGCAGGCTGCTGGGCGAAGCAAGCTCGGGGCCCGCGACGACGCGGATCGGCGTCGAGAAGGCGTGGCGCTCCATCATGGACGCCGTCGAGGCGGCGGCTGCGCAAGCCGGGCTTTCACGCGAGGATTTTGCGCGGATGCACGCCGCCATTGGCCTGGCCGGTCTTGGCCGCCGCGGCGCCGAAGCCGCGCTCAACATGATCGCACATCCCTTTGCTTCCACCGTCTTCATCAGCGACGGCATGGCGGCGTGTCTCGGCGCCCATAGCGGCGCGGACGGCGCCATCGTGGTCGCCGGCACGGGCTCGGTCGGCGTCGGCCTGATCGGCGGCCGCGAAATCCGCATCGCGGGCTATGGGTTTCCGGTGTCCGATGAAGGCAGCGGCGCCCGCATGGGCCTGCAGGTGGTGCGGCTGGCGCTGCGCGCCGCGGATCGGCGCTTTGAGCTGACCCCGTTGCTTGCCGAAGTGCTGGAGGCATTCGATTGCGATCCCTACCAGGCGGTCGCCTGGTCCGAGGAGGCCAGGGCCGCCGACTACGCCGCCTTCGCGCCGGTCGTGCTGCGGCACGCCAATCAGGGCGATCCGGTCGGCCGCCGCATTGTCGAACGCGCGGCCGATGCCATCGGCCATCTGCTCGACCTGTTCCTGGCCAAGGGGATCGAGCGGCTATCGCTGGTGGGTGGGCTGGCCGAACCCATTACGCCCTGGCTGACGCCGGACCTGCGCGCGCGCCTGAAGCGTCCCGATGCCGACGCGGCCGCAGGCGCGTTGCTGGTGGCGCGAGGGCGGCTCGCCCTGCCCAGAAGGGACACTGATCATGAACAGGCTGCAAAGTTCCGCGTTTGAAGTTGCATGGACCACGCACATGGCCACCGAAGAAGTCGACCCGCGTTTTGCCGATCTTGATGCATGGCAGCTTTCGTCCGCGATGGAAGCCATGTGGGAGGGGCAGCTCGCCGCCATCGCCGCGATCGGCCATGCGCTGCCCGCCATCACCGCAGCGACCGAAGCGGCCAAGGCTGCGCTCGGCGATCGGGGGCGCATCGTGTATGTCGGCGCCGGCACCTCGGGCCGGGTCGCCGTCCAGGACGGCGCCGAACTGACGCCGACCTTCGCCTGGCCCAGCGAGCGGGTGCACTTCATCGTCGCCGGCGGCGACAGCGCGTTCGTTGCCAGCATTGAAGGCGCCGAGGACGATGTCGACGACGCGGTCAGGCAGGTCAAGGCCGCGCGGTTGACGCCGCACGATGTGGTGATTGCGGTAGCCGCCAGCGGCACGACGCCGTTCACCGTGGCCGCGTTGCAGCAGGCAGGCTCGGCCGGCGCGGTGACCGTCGGTGTGGCGAACAATCCCGGCACCGTGCTGCTGGAGTCCGCAACATTCCCGATCCTGGTCGAGACCGGCCGCGAGCTCATCGCCGGCTCCACGCGGATGAAGGCGGGCACCGCGCAGAAGGTCGTGCTCAACCTGATCTCCTCCGGCATCATGCTGCGGCTGGGACGGGTCTATCGCGGCATGATGGTGAACATGCTGCCGACCAACGCCAAGCTGAAGCGGCGCGCGGAGGCCATGGTGGCGCAGATCGCGCATTGCGATCCCACGCAGGCGGCCCATGCGCTTGAAGAGGCGGAAGGAGAGATCAAGACGGCTGTGCTCCTCGCACTCGGCGTCGACAGGAAGGAGGCCGGGACCATCCTGAAACAATGCGACGGCAATCTTCGTCGCGTCTTTTCCGGGCTGGCAAGGGTGAGGGACGGGGCGTTCAGGCCGGCTGCGCCGCGCAAGCAGGGCGGAACGGTGGGGCCGTGACGACATCCGCGATGGCCAGCGAGATCGGCGAAAGCGCCGATGTCGCCGACAGAATTGTTCGAAACCGCTCCGCCCTGCGTGAGATTGCGCAGCGGTGCGGAGTTGGCGCTGCGCCGCTGTGCGTCATTTGCGGCCGGGGAAGCTCAGGACACGCCGGCGTTTTCTTGAGATATCTCATCGAGACGCGGCTCCGGCTTCCCGTTTCGGCCAGCGCGCCTTCCGTCATCACGGCATTCCGCACGCCGCTGCAATTGCGCGGCGCCCTGTTCATCGTGATCTCGCAGTCCGGGCGCAGCCCCGATCTTGTCGCGGCCACGCGGTGGGCGCGCGCCGCGGGCGGGCGCACCGTCGCCATCGTCAACGCGCTCGCCTCGCCGGTGGCCGACGAGGCGGAGTTCGTCATTCCCATTGCAGCCGGCCACGAGCACTCGGTCGCAGCGACCAAGACAGTAATCGGTTCCATGGCTGCGGGCGCTGCACTCGTGGCCGAGCTCGCCGACGATGGCGCGCTCAGAAGCGCCCTCGACCGATTACCCGGGCGCCTCGCCCACGCGCTGGCGCTCGACTGGTCGGCCATTGCCGCCGATCTCGCGAGCGCGTCGGCTGTGTTCGTGGCGGGGCGCGGCCTGGCGCTGAGCCCTGCGCGGGAGATCGCGCTGAAAATCTCCGAAATCCTGCGCCTGCCGGCGATCGGCGTTTCCGCCGCCGAACTGCAGCATGGCCCGCGCGCCGCGCTATCGGCGCGCACACCGGTCATCATGATGCGCCTGGCGGATGAAACGGCCGCCACCGTGGATGCGCTGGCCAGGGAATTGCGCGAGGAAAGAATCGCGCTGCATCTCGCGGGGGGGCCGCTTGGCTCGTTGCCGTGGCTTGCCGAGGACGATTCCGCCACCGACGCCATAACCATGCGCGTTCCGGCCTACCGGATGATCGAGCAGACGGCGCGCGCATGCGGGTTCGACCCGGATCGCCCCCCGCGCTTGAACAAGATCACCGAGACGTTCTGACAGCGCGCGGCTACATCAGCGCCGAGCCGTTCTCTCCCGCGGCGAATGACGCGACTCTACGCGTTGACGAGATGCGCACGCGCGGGCGCGGGGTCAAACCGGTCGGCGAAGTACTGGGTTTCGTTGGCCACGAGCCCTTCGCGAAATTCCATGATGCTCACCGCGTAAGACGGTACGCCGTCATAGCTCAGGACGAATTCACTGACCCAGAAATCGCCGCTGCCGACAATTCGCCGGACCGTAAACCGC
>JAEZEU010000384.1 GCA_023432885.1 Pseudomonadota bacterium
CGCGCGGCGAGGACGGCGACAGCTGCTACGATCTGTTCATTTTTAGCGAAGCGAGGATGTGCAATGAAAGCGCTAAGACTTAAATCATTTGGCGGACCGGAAGCGTTCGAACTTTGCGACACGCCCAATCCTGTGCCGGGCACGGGACAAGTCCTGGTCCGGGTACATGCAACCTCCATCAATCCGTTAGATTACCAAATCCGACGTGGCGATTATCCCGACTTGGTGCAACTGCCAGCTATTACCGGACACGACATATCTGGCGTTGTCGAAGCGGTCGGGCCGGGTGTAACGACCTTCTCTCCAGGGGAGGAAGTTTGGTACACCCCGCAAATATTTGACGGACCAGGAAGTTATGCCGAGTATCACGTTGCCGCCGCAGGAATCATCGGGAAGAAGCCTCCCTCGCTGAGCCATCTTGAGGCCGCAAGCTTGACCTTGGTTGGCGGGACGGCGTGGGAGGCATTGGTCGTTCGTGCGGCGCTAAGAGTGGGAGAAAGCATTTTGATACACGGCGGCGCGGGCGGGGTCGGTCATGTAGCGATCCAACTTGCAAAAGCCATGGGCGCAAGAGTGTGCACGACCGTACGTGAGGCAAACTTTGAGTTCGCACGAAGCCTGGGCGCGGATGTCGTCATTGACTACGAAAACGAAGATTATGTCGACGCTATCATGCGGGAAACAGGTGGCCGCGGAGTCGATGTCGTGTTCGACACCATTGGCGGCAACACATTGTCGCGTAGCCCCGACGCGCTCGCACAACTTGGCCGCGTTGTCACGATCGTGGACATCGCACAGCCTCAAAACGTCGTTCAGGCCTGGGGCAAGAACGCGAGTTATCACTTCGTCTTCACAAGGCAAAACCGCGGCAAGCTCGATGAGTTGAGCGCATTGATACAGCGCGGTAAGCTGCGGCCACACGTCGACGCCGTTTACTCGCTTGCCGACATTCCGCTCGCCCATGCCCGGCTTGAGACCCCCAACAACGGTGTTCTAGGAAAAATCGCGATAACAGTCGGCCCTTTGGCGCATCTCGCAAGTGCGGACTTTTAACCGTTGAACTCCTTCAAAGGAAGGCTATGATTTATCGAATTGCTCAACCCCTGCCTCACAGCCAATTGAAACATTCGGCCGGGCATTGGCGGAGTCGCTACGTTGCTGAGCCGCGTATCCGGCGGAGCTTGGCGGAGATCAGCCCAGACGTCGCGGCGATTCACCGCTACATCACAGCGTAATACCGTTATTGGCGTTCCGAAGCTGGAGAGGATGAAAAACGCCTCGCGCTCGGTCGCTAGTTCGCTTACGTAAATTCGCTCATTCGTTTCCCTCCTGGCGGGGAAGGCGGCGGCATTCACGACCGCCGCCATCGATTGTCAGCGGTTCAAAACACGAGCGCCGCTTCGTCCGCCTTCTCGGGGTTGAAGCCGTCGAAGCTTTCGAAGACATCCATGAAGCCCTGCACGGTCGCCTCACGCGCCCAGTCGCGCTGGAGCTCGCAGTACATCTGCACCCGGCTGGTAAGCTTTGCGCCCGCCTGCTCGATCCGGCGCAGCGCGGCGCCGTGCGCGGCGAGCGAGGTGCCGCCCACCGCATCGACCGGCACGTAAACCTCGTACCCTTCCTGAATGGCGTCGAGCGCCGGGAACGTCAGACACGCCTCGGTCCAGAGCGCCGTCATGATAAGCTTGCGGCGTCCTAGCGCCTTCACGGCCTCCTTGAATTCGGTGTCCTCCCAGCTGTTGATCGAAGTGCGGTCATAGGTGGGTAGGTGGCCGATGACCTTCTGCAACTCCTGGATCGGCGGCTTGTTACGCCCGGTCGCTACGTTGACTGTTGAGTGGATGATCGGGAGGCCGTAGTTGACCGCCGCTTTGGCGACACTCGTGATATTGAAAACGAGTTCGTCGCGCGACATAGAGCGGATCGACGAGACCTGGACCGGCTGGTAGTCGATGATGATCAGGGCTGAATTCTTCGGCGTAAGAAGATGGTCAGTGTAAGAGTTACGGATCGTCTCGCTTGCCACGGGGAATTCCTTTCATGATTGAGAACAAAAGTTGGCTTAGGCCGGCCTCTAGCAGATGCTCTGCGCAGAGCCGAGATTTCCCGAGTGTACATTTCGAGCGTGCAGTGGCACGTATCGTGGATGGATAGTCTCGGCGTCCGGAAGGGGTCCCCGTGATGCCTGATGATCGTCCGACGGCCAGAACGAGCTCCTGCGTTCTCCGTCGTGCGGTCGGATCGCTTTACGATCCGCGAATGAACGCGAGCAGTGCAGCGTTGATCACATCCGGATGGGTCGCGAACAGGCCGTGAGAAAGGCCGCGATAGGTCTTCAGGGTGCCGTTGCGAACCAGCTTGATTGCCTTGTGAGCTGAGTTTTCGATCGGCACGACCTGATCATCCTCGCCGTGCAGAAATAGGATGGGAACGGCGATCGCCTCGAGATCCTCGGTAAAATCAGTCTCGGAAAAGGCGGCAATGCAGTCGTAGTGTGCCTTCGCGCCACCGGCCATCCCCTGACGCCACCAATTGTCGATGAGCCCTTGGCTGACCTTAGCGTCGTTGCGGTTGAAGCCATAGAACGGTCCACTTGGTACATCCATGTAGAACTGCGCGCGGTTCTTGGACAGCGCCGTGCGGAATCCGTCGAAAACCTCCATCGGAATGCCACCCGGATTCGCGGCCGACTGGACCATGACAGGTGGTACAGCGCCGATCAGGACGGCCTTGGCTACCCGGCCGCGCTCGGCGCGGGCAGCATAGCGCGCGACCTCGCCCCCGCCGGTGGAATGGCCGATATGAATGGCGTCGCGCAGATCAAGCGCCCGGGTAATCGCCGCCACGTCTAAAGCATATTTATCCATGTCGTTGCCGGTGTCAGTCTGATCGGATCGGCCGTGGCCGCGCCGGTCGTGCGCGATCACACGATAGCCGTGAGACAGAAAGAACAACATCTGACTATCCCAGTCGTCGGCGCTGAGCGGCCAGCCGTGGTAAAACATCACAGGTTGCGCGTCTTTCGGCCCCCAATCCTTGTAGAAGAGGTTGGTGCCGTCGGGTGTGGTGATAGTTGCCATTACATATCTTCCTTCCGGCTGGTCTGGATGATTCTTGCAGACGGCACGGCCCGCGATGGCGGGAGGCGACCGGAGTCCTCATGCGCACAAGTTCCGCTCGAAACGAGAGCGCCACCTGCTTTTCAGTCATGATGCTAGCGAGCGGTAGAGCATTCTGCGGCGCAGAAACTGCTGCTCAGGTGCCGATCTTGCGGGCGATCACCACTGGATGAAAATCCAGCCTCTGAATATGCGTGCCGCCAGTTTGAGCCCAGAGCGGGAATGAGGCAGTCGCCTTCTCAAGGTGACGCGACGGAATTCTGATCTCGCCTCGTTGCGCCCGGATAAAAGGCTGTCGCTTCACAAGCAATCGATTTGCGCGGACAGTCTAGGGATGGGAGTGGCAGGGACCGCCTTGGCGCAAACTGGCAATGATCCTGGCTGCCAAGCGCACGTCGTGCCGAAGCACCGGAAACCCGTGATGACGGCCTAAAATTTGGAGTCCCGAGCGCCGTTCGATTGGCCTCGAACGGCGCCTTCCGAAAATCGCCGAGTTCACCGAGCTGGGCGATTATCTCGAGATGCCGGTGCGGACGTACTCGGCGGGCATGATGCTGCGGCTCAGCTTTGCGGTAGCGACCTGCTTCCAACCCGAAATACTGTAATGGACGATTCGATCCTCACCGGCGATGCTCACTTTCTGGGCAAGGCGGAAGCTCGGATCCAGAGCTTCATCCAGCAGGCGAGCACCCTGGTGCTTGCTTCCCACAGCCTCGAATTGACAAAACGCTGCTGCAACAAGGGGCTCTGGCTTGACCAGGGACGGGTCAAGATGAGGGGACCGATCGACGCCGTCGTCGAGGAATACCGGAAGTTCGTTTCTGCAAAATAGCCCGGTCGGCCGGCTATTGTTTAAGCAGGCCCAGCTTGTAGCACCAGTGAAAGATCATCTGACGCGCAAGATACCCTGAAATCCCGCGCGCTATTTCGGATTGGGATGGCACGTGGCCGAGGTATTTCAGCCGGAGCGCTCTCATCTCCCTGCGCCCGACATCGTAGTTGCTCGTCGTCTTCTGTTGGTCGTGAACGCGAAAGCACGCGATGAATCTTGGCGCCCGCGCGAACTTGAATCCCGCCGCCTGCGCGCGCAACAGGAACTCCCAATCGAGCGCGTATTGAAGGTTCACATCGAAGCTGCCGATCTTTTCCCACACGCGCCGACGCCAAAACATGGTCTCTTGCGGAATGTAACCTGCGTACAGCAGCGCCTTCCCGTCGTGTCCAGGCAGAACCGCCCGCCCGATTTCCCACCCATCGCTGTCGATAAAGACCCGATGTCCGTAGACAATATCGACGTCGGGATGCCGATCGAAGTAGCCCGCAACGTAAGACAGCGCTCCTGGAAGCAGAGCGTCGTCGCTGTTGAGGTAGGCCATGATATCGCAGTCGAAACCTGCGAAGCCGAGATTGATCGCTTCGGCTTGACCTTTGTCGGGATGGCTTAGCCAGCTTATCCGGTTGCCGTAGGATTCCAGAATGGAAGCGGACCCGTCGACCGATCCGCCATCCTGAACGTGATAGGACAACCTGGGATAGGCCTGCCCCAAGACACTGTCGATTGTCGCTTTCAGGAAGCGCGCTTGATTGTAGCTTGGCGTTACGATCCCGATCGACGGAACGTTTTCGGGCAAGGCCGTTTCGGATTGTTGCGAGTGCAGGTTTAGCTGGCGGGGCGAGTGCTGTTCAAACGTCCACATCGGCGGTCGGAGAAAAAAACGTCGAAGCAGCATCCGCGAGGTGCCATATGCTTGCTGCAGTTGGCGCTGGTTATCCTCCAGTTCACCCAGCCTATCTTCGATCGCCCTCAATCTTTCCAAAAATTGACTTTCTACTTCGGATTCCATCGGAGACCTGAAATTACCCGTCTTGAACCAAATCCCGTATTGTTGGCCGCCTGTTATTGTATGATAAGACTGTAAATATCTAGCAGAGTAGCAAAGCTCCGTCACTAATTGGACGGCAAGGACCGATCAGTCCGCCGTTGCCAGCCCGGTGCCGGGCGTGGCGTCAATCTCTTCGGATTTACCGATTCCGGAGGTTATTCCAGCGCTTCGAGCCTTCCATGACGCAGTTTGACGCGATTCCGGCCCCGCACTATAAAATGACAGCCAGAAACCCGCCGCAATATTCAGGAGTCCGCTGTGAGTGTCGCTTACATGATCCCAGAGCTCCAGATATCGCACAACCGATTTGATGACGAGACGATCGCGGTGAATCTCGCAACCGGAAGTTATTTCAGCTTTCACGACACGGCCGCCGAACTCTGGAGCCTGCTGGAACGCGGCCCGGCAAGCGCAGACTCATTGGCTGCAGCCTTTGCCAATGCACCCGCATGCGCAAGCGGAGAAATCGGCGCTTTCCTCCAACGGCTGCACGCTGAGGGCTTGCTAACGGAATGCGCTGAACAGCCGTTGCAGTTCACCTCGACGCAGGCTTATTCGACTCCGGTCGTCGAGGAGTTCGACGAACTGCGCGAACTTCTGCTTGCGGACATCGTGCATGATACCGATGAGGCTGGCTGGCCGCATTTGATCACGAAATAAGGGCGCACAATTGTTCGCGGATTATGGGCGCAATCCTGGGACGTCATCGGTTCTCGACGATCAAGTGGATCGGCTTATGGATCGCGTGCTCACGACGACGCCAATGGTGCACTGCACTTACGATATCGGGGCGCAGCGTGTCGCCGTGCATTATCTGTCCAAACAGCTCCACGCGCGCCTGCATCCTGCGCTGGAACATCTTGCCATTCCCGCGCACGGTCCGCCTGCTCTGACAATCATCGCTCAGGCAAGTGAAACCCCGCCCCTCCAGCTGACGAATCTGCAATGGACAATGGCTGGTCAGCGCTGGTCAAAATCCGAAATTCCGCCGGACACCCCTTCGGCGAACTTCACGCCGGGCGAAGGTGGACGTCTCGACCTGATGGTACCGGCGCGTCGCGTTGCAATGTCGTCGTTCCGGAACGCCGACTTCATTCCAGCCTGGGACATGGCGACGCCATTTCGTGATTTGCTTCATCAGTGGTTCAGAAAGCACGACGGTCACCTGATCCATGGCGCTGTTGTCGCGGACGGGCAATCGGCCGTCGCCTTGGCGGGAACGTACCGGGCGGGCAAGTCCAGCACTGCTTTCGCGTGCCTGCATCACTCGAGCCTCGAATGTCTTGGCGACGACGTCGTTCTCGCGCGCAAGCTCGGCAGCGAGTGGCACGCGTTCAGCCTTTACAACGCCTGCAAGCTTCTGCCTCACGATGTTGGTCGTTTTACACACAACCTTGTGCCGCTCGACGATTCAGTCCGCGGCGACGGTAAACCGACATTCTATCTCTACCCGGCGTTCGCCGATCGCCTGCCGCGGCAACGGCGGCTGGCTGCAATCCTGCTACCGCGCATCACGGGCAAGTCTGAAACGGCCTTCTCGCCGGCAAAGCCCGGGGAAACCTGGCGCGCATTGGTGCCCTCGACACTGGCTCTGACGCCGGCAAGCCCGGAGGGCATCGCGTGGTTGACTACCCTGACCCGTAGCATGCCTTCCTGGTGGCTCGAGATCGGGACCGATCGCGAGGCAATTCCACCGCGGATCGCTGAATTGATGGATTTGGCAAGGCAGTCCGGCACGGCTGCGCAGCATGCGGGTTGTTCCACTCGATGATCCCGATCAGCGTTGTCATTCCCGCGTGGAACGCCGGTCGCTATATCGGCGATGCCATCGACAGCGTTCTGTCCCAGTCCATGGCGCCCGACGAGATCATCGTCGTTAACGACGGTTCGACGGACGATACCAGCGAGTGCGTGAGGAAGTTTGGTTCGCGCATCACATTGATCGAGCAATCCAATGCGGGTGCCGCAGCAGGACGCAATCGCGGTATTGCCGAGGCGCACGGTGAGGCCATTGCCTTGCTGGATGCCGACGATCTGATGGCGCCACGCCGTCTCGAACTGCAGCGTGCCTTGCTGGCTCATGATCCGGATTGCGCGATAGCGCTGGGAAGGCAACTCACCTTCCGTTCGGAGCAGGAACGGCTCGATCTGGGGACGGGCGGGGTCAACTCTTCGGCCGTCCGCGCAGGCTATGTTCCGAGTGCCGCCATGATCCGTGCCAATGTGTTCGCTATGGTCGGGTTATTCGATCCTTTTTTGCGAATCGGCGATTTTCTCGAATGGATCAGGCGGGCGCAGTCGCGCGGCGCGGCGATCAAGCAGATGGAAGAAGTCGTTGCGTTTCGTAGGCTGCATAAAGGCAGCCTTTCGCAATCTGCCGGCGCGCAATATGCAAACCTTGTGCACGCACTGCGCAAGAAGACCGGCGGCCTAGAATGACGTGGCTGTCAGGCCGGGATCGCTTCCATCCTGTCTGGCCTGATGGCGTCTGGCCGAACGCCAATCAGGAACTGTTGATCAAGGCTTGCCTGCTCGACGACGCCGATGCGGCGCGCGCCGCCTTTCGCGCCTGGAGCCAGGCCGACGACTTGTTCTTCGTGGACAACGGCCTCAACCTTTTCCTGATGCTGCTCTACGAACGTCTCAAATCATGGAAGGAGGTCTACCGCGATCGCGATCGATTGTGCGGTATCGTACGGCACGCCTGGGTAATGCACCAGCGGTTTCGCCGCGATATACGCGAGATCGGCGGTACGCTAGGTTCTGCCGGCATCGATGTCATGCTGCTCAAGGGCGCGGCTCTCAATATCGATGCCTATCCTGATGCCAATCGGCTCATGGCGGACATCGATATCGCGGTCCCCCGCGGCCAGCTGACTACGGCGATCGAAACGCTACAGCGCGCTGGATGGAGAGCGAACTTCCGCAACCAGAAACTTCTGCCGACGGTGACACACGCCTGCCAGTTCTATCGTGGCGACAACCAGCTGGATCTGCATTGGGAGTTCTTCCACGGACGTCCTCTCGATCCGGTGCTCATGGATGAAATGTGGCAGTCCGCGCGAAGCACCAAGCTCGACGGGATCGGCTATCGTCTGCTGGCTCCCGAAATTGGCTTGATCCATACCTGCGAACACGGCCTGCGCTACAACCCGACGCCGCCGATGCGCTGGCTCGCGGATGCATTTTTCCAGATCAGGCACGCAGGGCCGCTCGATTGGCGCGCGCTTCACACGCTTGCCGCGCGCCTCGGACTCGCGGATCATGTCGGCCTCACCCTCGAATATCTCGCCTCCAGGCTGCGGCAGCCGGAAGCGGTCGATGCCCTGCAACA
>JAEZEU010000444.1 GCA_023432885.1 Pseudomonadota bacterium
CGCTCGAGAACGGCCTGCTCCATGTCGATCTCGTCCGCGAGATCCCCGAAGCCAACAAGCCGCGCAGCATTCCGATCTCGACCGGCGAGAAGGCTCCTCAGGTCGTCAACGGCTCGGCCGACAAGGCCGCCGCCTAAGACGGACAGGTTTTCGGCAGATTTTGGCTGAAAGAAAGCGCCGCGGGAAACCGGGGCGCTTTTGGTGCCGGGTCATCGCCTGACAGATCATTTCCGGGGTTCATGCCCCTGAACGAAGGTGGCTTACTCCAATCCCTGCGCCTTCGGCATTTCCTGCGTCGGCAGGATGGCTGGCTTGGCCGGGGTCTGGCCGGTTGTCGCAGTGGTCGCCGGCGCGGGCTCGTCCGGCTTCACCTGCGTGGCCGCGGCCTGCTGTGTTGGCGGCTCGCCGGCCGGCTTGCTGGCGACCGGCTCGGGGATCGGCTTGGTCGCGGCCGCCTCGGCCGGCTTGGCGCGCTCGCCCGGCCTTCCGGCCAAGGGACTCGGCTTCGGCACGGGCACGCTACGGCTGGCGACGTGCGGAGCCGAGGCCGTCGGGCGGATGTCGGTGCGCAGACCGGGCGCGGGCGGCAGCGGGCCGGGCGGGCCATAGGAGGAATTCCAGGCCCCACCGTCATAAAGCGCGCCGTTCTGCCACGCGGGCATGAAGCGCAGGATGCGGCCGGAGCGGGCATCGATGACGAGACGCCCGTCCTCGCCGCCACGGTCGATCACCGCGATGGTGTAGATCAACCCGCGCTGCCGCGGTACGCCGAGCGGCGAGAAGCCGGCCTCGCGGATGATGTTGTAGACCTCATGCGGCGGCAGCAGAGCTACCGCTCCTCCATAGCCGGGCGCATAGCCGGGACCATAAGCGCCATAGCCGTAACGCGGCGGCGGCGGTGGCGGGACGACCTCCGCCGGAGGGGGCGCATAATACGGCCCGCCGCGATACGGCCCGTCAAGATACGGGCCGCTGAAATCTGAAACCCTGCTGGGAACCAGCACCTGCGCGCTGGCCGCAGTTGCCGTCAGTGCCAGCCCTGCCGCCAGCACCCATCCTGTGAACAACTTCATCGCCGAATGCTCCTGTCACGCCCCGGAGCGTTTATCCGCTCTCCTCGCCAGCCCAGATTCATCGGCGATTCCGGCGGTCCTTGGGCAGGATCACGGCGCGCGAACAGGAATCCGGAGCCCCCGGGCGGTGCTCCGACGGCATGCATGATCAGCCATGCAGCCGGCGACTTTCGCGCGCTTGTGTGATAGAGAAAAATTTGGCATGTTGTGATTTAGGGCAGCATCCCTGTCCCAATTGCGGTGCTCTCCCGGCACGGGGATTGCAGCGAAATCGGCCCTTCGGTGCCGATCAAGGTGCAGGCAAGACGCGTTCGCCGGGGACGATGAACGCCCAAGCCTGAATTTAAGACATTGCGGCTCGCGGCGGACGAGCGGTGGCCCTCTGGGTGCCGCAACACCCAAGGTGTGCCGGTGGCGACGGCATGGGTGTCAGTAGCCGGATCGAGAGGACTGAGGAAATGAGCGGGTCGGAGTTCAAGCAGAGATACCTCATCCAGGATGTACTGTCGGCGGCCCCGGATTCGAAACCCGACGAAGCCGCGCGCGAACATAGCTGGCGCCCACCGGCCGAAGGCCTTTACGACCTCAGCCTCGAAAAGGATTCCTGCGGCGTCGGCTTCATCGCCAACATCAAGGGCAAGCCGTCGCATCAGATCGTGTCCGACGCGCTCTCCATCCTCTGCAATCTCGAACATCGCGGCGCTGTCGGCGCCGACCCGCGCGCCGGCGACGGCGCGGGCATCCTCGTGCAGATCCCGCACGCCTTCTTCAAGCGCAAGGCCGCCGAACTCGGCTTCGAGCTGCCGGAGCCCGGCCAGTACGCCATCGGCGCGCTGTTCATGCCGAAGGACACGTCGTGGCGCAAGGTGATCAAGAGCATCATCGCCGACCAGATCCGCGACGAGGGCTTTGAGCTCCTCGGCTGGCGCGACGTGCCATCAGACAATTCCTCGCTCGGCGTCACCGTCAAGCCGACCGAGCCGTATCACCTCCAGGTGTTCATCGGCCGCAACGGCGTCGGCAAGACCGCCGACGACTTCGAGCGCCGTCTCTACATCCTGCGCAAGTCGATCTCGCAGGCGATCTATCAGCGCCGCGACCGCGGGCTCGCCGGCTATTACCCGGTGTCGATGTCCTGCCGCACCGTGATCTACAAGGGCATGTTCCTCGCCGACCAGCTCGGCAAGTACTATCCCGACCTGCATGAGAAGGATTTCGAAAGCGCACTCGCTCTGGTGCATCAGCGCTTCTCGACCAATACCTTCCCGACATGGTCGCTGGCGCATCCATACCGGATGATCGCCCACAATGGCGAATTCACCACGCTGCGCGGCAACGTCAACTGGATGGCGGCGCGCCAGGCTTCCGTGCATTCCGAGCTGTACGGCAAGGACATCAGCCGTCTGTGGCCGATCTCCTATGAGGGACAGTCGGATACCGCCTGCTTCGACAACGCGCTCGAATTCCTCGTGCAGGGCGGCTACTCGCTGCCGCACGCGGTCATGATGATGATTCCGGAAGCATGGGCCGGCAATCCGCTGATGGATGAGGAGCGCCGCGCCTTCTACGAATATCATGCCGCGCTGATGGAGCCGTGGGACGGGCCGGCCGCGATCGCCTTCACCGACGGCCGCCAGATCGGCGCCACGCTCGACCGCAACGGCTTGCGGCCCGCGCGCTATCTCGTCACCAAGGACGACCGCATCGTGATGGCGTCCGAAATGGGCGTCCTGAAGATTCCGGAGGACCAGATCGTCACCAAGTGGCGGCTGCAACCCGGCAAGATGCTGCTCGTCGACCTCGAGCAGGGCCGCCTGATTCCCGACGACGAGATCAAGGCGCAGCTCGCCAAGAGCCATCCCTACAGCGACTGGCTGCATCGCACGCAGATCGTGCTGGAGGAGCTGCCGGCTTCGCCGAACAAGAGCGTGCGCTCCAACCTGCCGCTGCTCGACCGGCAGCAGGCGTTCGGCTACTCGCAGGAAGACATCACCATCCTGATGACGCCGATGGCCTCCACCGGCGAGGAGGCGACGGGCTCGATGGGCAACGACACGCCGATCTCGGCGCTGTCGGACCGGCCGAAGCAGCTCTTCACCTATTTCAAGCAGAATTTTGCGCAGGTCACCAATCCGCCGATCGACCCGATCCGCGAGGAGCTCGTCATGAGCCTCGTCTCGATCATCGGTCCGCGGCCGAACCTGTTCGACCTGCAGGGCCTCGCCTCGACCAAGCGCCTCGAAGTGCGCCAGCCGATCCTGACCGATGCGGACCTCGAGAAGATCCGCTCGATCTCGGAAATCGGCGACAGCCATTTCAAGTCGCGCACGCTCGATACCACCTTCCACGCGGGCTTCGGCGCTGCGGGCATGGAGCAGGTGCTGGACGAACTCTGCGGGCGCGCCGAGGGCGCGGTGCGCGAGGGCGTCAACATCATCATCCTGTCCGACCGCATGACAGGCTCCGACCGGATTCCGATCCCATCGCTGCTCGCCTGCGCAGCCGTGCACCATCATCTGATCCGCACCGGCCTGCGCACGTCAGTCGGAATCGTTGTCGAATCCGGCGAGCCGCGCGAGGTGCATCATTTCGCCTGCCTTGCCGGCTACGGCGCGGAGGCGATCAATCCCTATCTCGCGTTCGAATCCATCATCGCGATGAAGGAGAGGCTGCCGGGTTCGCTCGACGACTACGAGATCGTCAAGCGCTACATCAAGTCGATCGGCAAGGGCCTTCTCAAGGTGATGTCCAAGATGGGCATCTCGACCTACCAGTCCTATTGCGGCGCGCAGATCTTCGACGCCGTGGGCCTGAAGGCCGATTTCGTTTCCAAGTACTTCGCCGGAACGCATACCCGCATCGAGGGCGTGGGACTGGCCGAGATCGCGGAAGAGACGGTGCGCCGCCACACCGATGCGTTCGGCGAGGCGCAGGTCTACAAGAGCGCGCTGGATGTCGGCGGCGAATACGCCTACCGCACCCGCGGCGAGGATCACGCCTGGACCGCGGAGTCGGTCGCGGCACTGCAGCACGCCGTGCGCGGCAACTCTCAGGAGCGCTATCGCGCCTTTGCGAAGATCCTCAACGAGCAGTCGGAGCGGCTGGTAACGCTCCGCGGCCTGTTCCGCATCAAGACCGCCGACGAGGACAAGCGCAAGCCTGTCCCCCTCGACCAGGTCGAGCCGGCCAAGGAGATCGTCAAGCGTTTTGCCACCGGCGCGATGAGCTTCGGCTCGATCTCGCGCGAGGCGCACACGACGCTAGCCATTGCGATGAACCGCATCGGCGGCAAGTCCAACACCGGCGAAGGCGGGGAGGAAGCCGACCGCTTCAAGCCGATGGCAAACGGCGATTCCATGCGCTCGGCAATCAAGCAGGTCGCCTCGGGCCGCTTCGGCGTGACGACGGAGTACCTCGTCAACTCCGATATGATGCAGATCAAGATGGCGCAGGGCGCCAAGCCCGGCGAAGGCGGCCAGTTGCCAGGCCACAAGGTCGATGCGACGATCGCGCGCGTGCGGCATTCGACGCCGGGCGTCGGCCTGATCTCGCCGCCGCCGCATCACGACATCTATTCGATCGAAGACCTCGCGCAGCTGATCTACGACCTGAAGAACGTCAATCCCGACGGCCAGGTCTCGGTGAAGCTGGTCTCGGAAGTCGGCGTCGGCACGGTTGCAGCGGGCGTTGCCAAGGCGCGCGCGGACCATGTCACCATTGCAGGCTTCGAGGGCGGCACCGGCGCTTCCCCTCTCACCTCGATCAAGCATGCCGGCAGCCCCTGGGAGATCGGCCTTGCCGAGACGCACCAGACCCTGGTGCGCGAGCGGCTGCGCAGCCGCATCTCGGTTCAGGTCGACGGCGGGTTCCGCACCGGGCGTGACGTCGTGGTCGGCGCGCTCCTGGGCGCGGACGAATTCGGCTTCGCCACCGCGCCGCTGATCGCGGCCGGCTGCATCATGATGCGCAAGTGCCACCTCAACACCTGCCCGGTCGGCGTTGCGACGCAGGACCCGGTGCTGCGCAAGCGCTTCACCGGTCAGCCCGAGCACGTAATTAACTACTTCTTCTTCGTCGCGGAGGAAGTGCGTGAGATCATGGCGCAGCTCGGCTTCAGGAAGTTCAACGACATGGTCGGCCAGACCCAGATGCTCGACCAGACCAACCTGGTGGCGCACTGGAAGGCCAAGGGCCTCGACTTCTCCAAGCTGTTCGTGCGGCAGAAGGAAGAAAAGGGCCAGAAGATCTATCACTCCGAGCCGCAGAACCATCATCTGGAGGCTGTGCTCGACCGCCGCCTGATCGAGAAGGCGCAAGCTGCGCTCGACCGCGGCGCTCCGGTCCGGATCGAGGAGGAGATCAACAATACCGACCGCAGCGCGGGCGCGATGCTCTCCGGCGCCGTGGCCAAGATCTACGGCCATGCCGGCCTGCCGCTCGACACCATCCATGTCAGCTTCAAGGGCACTGCGGGCCAGGCCTTCGGCGCGTGGCTGGCGCACGGCGTCACCTTCGATCTCGAAGGCGAAGCCAACGACTACGTGGGCAAGGGCCTCTCGGGCGGCCGCATCATCGTCAAGCCGCCGAAGAACGGCGGCATCGTGCCGGAAGAGAGCATCATCGTCGGCAACACCGTGATGTACGGCGCGATCGAGGGCGAGTGCTACTTCCGCGGCATCGCCGGCGAGCGCTTCGCGGTGCGCAACTCGGGCGCCATCGCGGTGGTCGAGGGTGCGGGCGATCATTGCTGCGAATACATGACCGGCGGCATCGTCGTAGTGCTCGGCAAGACCGGACGCAATTTCGCGGCCGGCATGTCCGGCGGCATCGCCTATGTGCTGGACGAGGCCGGCGACTTCGAGAAGCTGTGCAATCTGTCGATGGTCGAACTGGAGCCGGTGCTGTCGGAGGAGATGATCAACGCCGGCATCTACAACCACTCCGGCGATCTCGAGGCGCACGGCAGGGTCGACGTGTTCGCCAACCTGCTCGAGTCGGATGTCGAGCGGCTGCATGTGCTGATCACCCGCCACGCCAAGCTGACGGGCTCCAAGCGCGCCGCCGAGATCCTCGCGAACTGGAAGGCATGGCTGCCGAAGTTCCGCAAGGTGATGCCGGTGGAGTACCGCCGCGCACTGCGCGAAATGAAGGCCAAGGCTCACGCCGAGCCGCAGATCGCGATCGGGGCGTAAGCAAGTTATCCTCATGGGGAGGAGGCGCGTAGCGCCGTCCCGAACCATGAGGCCTCCATGGTGGCTTTCATCCTTCGAGACGCGCCGCAAACGGCACTCCTCAGGATGAGGGTCTGACGACAACAGGTTTGAAGGGCGTCAGGGTTAAATGGGCAAGATCACTGGTTTCCTCGAGATCGAGCGGCACGACCGCAAGTATGCGCCGGTCGCCGAGCGTCTGAAGCATTACAACGAATTCGTCGTTCCGCTCTCCGAGAAGGATACGCGCGACCAGGCCGCGCGCTGCATGAATTGCGGCATCCCCTACTGCCACGGCACCGGCTCGGTGGCGCCGGGCACGCCCGGCTGCCCGGTCAACAACCAGATCCCCGACTTCAACGACCTCGTTTATCAAGACAATTGGGAAGAAGCCTCGCGCAATCTGCACTCCACGAACAATTTTCCGGAGTTCACCGGCCGCATTTGTCCCGCGCCGTGCGAGGCGTCCTGCACGCTCAACATCACCGATAACCCCGTCACCATCAAGACGATCGAATGCGCCATCGTCGATCGCGCCTGGGAGAATGGCTGGCTGAAGCCGGAAGTGCCGGCCGAGAAGACCGGCAAGGGTGTCGCGATCATCGGATCGGGCCCCGCGGGCCTCGCCTGCGCGCAGCAGCTCGCGCGCGCCGGTCATGACGTGCATGTCTACGAGAAATACGCCAAGGCCGGCGGCCTGCTGCGCTACGGCATTCCGGACTTCAAGATGGAAAAGCACATCATCGACCGCCGCGTGGCGCAGATGGAGGCCGAGGGCGTCACCTTCCATTACGGCGCGTTTGTCGGCGGCGATGGCGGCATCGACCCGAAGACGCTGATCGAGAAATATGACGCCGTCGCGCTGACCGGCGGCGCCGAGGCCGGCCGCGACCTGGCGATCCCCGGCCGCGAACTCGCCGGCATCCACTTCGCCATGGATTTCCTGCCGCAGCAGAACCGCCGCGTCTCGGGCGAGCCGCTCAACGGCGCGGCCGATATCCTGGCCGGCGGCAAGCATGTCGTCGTGATCGGCGGCGGAGACACCGGCTCGGACTGCATCGGCACCTCGTTTCGGCAAGGCGCCAAGTCCGTGACGCAGCTCGAGATCATGCCGGCCCCGCCCGAGCATGAGAACAAGGGCCTGACGTGGCCGAACTGGCCGCTGAAGATGCGCACGTCGTCGAGCCAGGCCGAAGGCGCGGTGCGCGAATTCGCCGTGCTGACGCAGAAGTTTTCTGGCAGCGACGGCAAGGTGCAGA
>JAEZEU010000459.1 GCA_023432885.1 Pseudomonadota bacterium
GGCTGCACGGTGATGACCTTGATGCGCAGCGGGCGGGCAGCCTGGATTTCCTCCAGCGTCAGGCGCCGGAAGGAATTGACGGTCTCGCGTGCGTTGCGCTCGCTCTCGGTCGACTTCTGCCGCGAGGCGAAGATGAAGCGGTAGACGTCGGCGCCAAAGCGCAGCACGTAGACCTTGAAGTACCACTGATCGCCCTGCGCGGTGGCGGAGGCAGCAGGGAAACCGTTGACGGTCAGTTCCTCGGTCGAACTCTTGTCGACATTCTCCATCCAGCCGGAATTCAGATAGGCGGACAGCGACTGGTCGGCCGACACGCGCACGACGTCGAAGCGCATTGCCTGCGTGCCGCCCTCGCGCACGCCGATCACCGCCTGCGCGGTGTTGTCGAGCGTGAAGGTTTCCGGCGCGGCAAAGGTGAAGCCGAGCTTCGGATGCAGGAAGCGGCGGCCGCGCACAAAACCTTCGCTGGGGTCCTCGCCATAGACGATGTTGTCGATCGCCGCGAGATAGGTCTCGCGGTCGCGCTCGCCGGCTTGCGGCGAGGAATACTGCCGGGCGCTGGCCCGCGCGTTCTGCACGCGCTCGGGGGTTGCCGGATGCGAGGACAGGAAATCCTGCGCGCGCGGATCGAGCGACGTCTTGCCGGCCTTCAGCGCGGCATTGCGCTCCATCGCGGTCAGGAAACGGGCGGCGCCATAGGGGTCGAACTGCGCGCGGGCGGAAATGCCGACACCGATGCCGTCGGCCTCGAATTCCTGCGCGCGTGAGAAGCTCGCCATTGTCAGCTTGGTCTTGGCGAGCGCAAGCGCAGTGAGATCGGGATCGTTGCCCATGTCGGTGACGACGCGCGTCACCACGGCCGCCTGCCGTGCCTGGTCCTCGCGGATCGCGGCGTGCTTGGCCAGCACATGCGCCATTTCGTGCGAAAGCACCGACGACAGTTCGGATGTGTCGCTCGCCAGCGCGATCAAGCCGCGCGTGACATAGAGCTGGCCGGTCGGCAGCGCGAAGGCGTTGACCGCACCGGAATTGAGGATGGGGACGCGATAGGCCTGCTCGGGCCGGTCCGAGGCCGCGACGAGGCGGTCGACGGTCCTGCTGATCAGCGCTTCCAGCTTTGGGTCGTCATAGACGCCGCCATAGGAAGCCAGGATGCGCTCATGCTCGCGCTCGGACGCCGGCGTCTGCGCGACGGTGCGATTCGGCTTGGCCGGCGCCGACAGCATCGGACCGGGCGTCTGGAATCGGGAAAGGTCGCCGCAGGCGGACAGGCCGATCGCGGCGCACAAGAGCGCCGGCGCAGCCAAAAGGCTGCGGCCCTTTCGTCCCATTGACTGTGCAGTGATCCCTGTCACCCCAACCGCTCTTTTGCTTTAATTCGCAAGCAGTTCCAGCTGCCCCGGACGGAGCAATTCGATTCTCGGGCCGGTCCGTGCCTCGATGAAGCCGCGAACCCGAATCCGTCGATTCTCTAGGGACTTAGGCGCCATGCCGGCCGCCTCGAGAGACGGTACCACGCGCCGTGAGATAGTCACAGCGAAATCCCGTGTCCAGTTGCGGCCAAAGTTCAGGTAAGTCGTTGCCCCGGATTGCCGGACCGACAGAACCCTGCCTTCCACCAGCATAAAGCGCCCATTCCCAGCCAAGATATCGCCGGTACTTTCCGCGTTTTTTGTGGCCGAGGAGCCCGCCCAGATGCCCTTTTTAGCTGCGCGGGCGGCCGATTCGGCCGCGAGCAGGGCGCCGGCGCAGTCCTTGTCCGGGATGTCGGCGGCGGCGAACGCTTCGCCTTGCGCCAGGAGGGCCGCCTGCACCGGGTTTTCCTCGCCCGCGACGAAGACGAAGGCAGTCTGCCGGCCGTAACGGTCCGGCGCGTCGTCCACGCCCCGCAATATGACGTCGCGGCCGGCAATGATCCCCGACAACGCCACGGTCCGCCTTGCCGCTTCAAGCGAAACGGGCTCCACGCCGGCGAGCCTGATCTCGCGGCCATCGGTCAGGCGGAAGCTGCGCGCATCGATCACGGCGGCGACGTGGCCCTCGCCCTGCGGCTCGAAGGAGCAGGGTGCGGCAAGCGCCGCGCTGATCGGGGCAAGCATCGCCAGCGCCGCGGGAAGAGCGGTACGGATTCGACGGGCGAGGCGACGGCTGTTTTCTGGCGGCATAGGCCCGGGCAAAACTATCCGGATTCTCCTCAAAGGGGGAGACGATGGAGATCAACTGCACCGCGCATATTTTCCCGACGGCCGTGAATTTCGGGCGCGCCCGCGAATCCTATCGCTAGCTGCTGCCGTTTCTCGGCCTGAAGGCGGTGACCGATTCCGATCAGGTTTATTGCTGCGTCGGCGGCCGCACGGCGGTGGCGATCGCGCGCCTTCGCCGGAGAATGCAGAAGCTGCCTTCGACCAGAATGCATCGGGCCGCATCATATGTGCGTCCGCGCCCGCGAGCGCGCCGATGTCGATGAGTTGCACGCTTTCCTTACCCCGATCGGGACAAAAATCGTCCGCGCACCGCGCGAAGATCGATCACGTGCCGGGCAGGGGCGTTGACCTGAGGCAGCGCTGGTCGCCTCTTCAAGGAAGCCGCCGAACCAGCGGGCGTGAGAAACCTGTTCCGCAAAGCGGAATAGCGTCTGCACGCATGACGGCCCGTGCCGCTGCGTGCTTGCTGCCTACTTGGCCATGCGGCATGATCGCGGCAACTAGAGCCGCCGGCAAGGCGGCAAGAAAATATCCGAGGGAGGTTCACATGAAACGGATCGTTGCGTGCGCCTTCGCCTGCGCGCTGGCTTTGGCGGCGACATCGGCGCTGGCACAGAGCAAACCTCCGCTGAAGCTCGGCGGCATCCTCGATATGTCCGGCCTGTATGCCGATATCACCGGGCCCGGCAGCGAAGCCGCGGCCAAGATGGCGGTGGAGGATTTTGGCCGCGAGGTGCTGGGCCGCAAGGTCGAGATTGTCGTCGCCGACCATCTCAACAAGGCCGATCTTGCCGCGAGCATCGCGCGCGACATGCTCGACAACCAGGGCGTGGAGATGATCTTCGACGTCGCAGCATCAGCCACGGCGCTTGCCGCGGGCGAGATCGCGAAAGCGCGCAACAGGCTCATCATCTTCAACGGGCCGGCCACGATCGCGCTCACCAACGAAGCCTGCGGTCCCTATACCGTTCACTACACCTACGACACCTTCGGGCAGGCCAATGTGACGGGCCTGGCGGCGGTGAAGTCCGGTCTCGATACCTGGTTCTTCCTCACCGCCGACTATGCTTTCGGCCAAGCGCTGGAAAGGGACACCACCAATGTGGTGCTGAAGAACGGGGGCAAGGTGCTGGGCAGCGTCCGCCATCCCCTCAACACGTCGGACTTTTCGTCCTTCCTGCTGCAGGCGCAGGCCTCGAAGGCCAAGGTGGTCGGGCTAGCGAACGCCGGCGGCGACACCATCAACGCGATCAAGCAGGCTGCCGAGTTCGGCGTGATGAAGGGCGGCCAGAAGGTTTCGCCCTTGCTCGTCTTCATCAGCGACATCGACAGCATCGGGCTCGAGACGGCGCAGAACCTGATCCTGTCCGAGGGCTTCTACTGGGACCTCAACGACGAGACGCGCGCCTTCTCGAAGCGTTTCATGGAGCGCACCAAGCGGCCGCCGACGACCGCGCAGGCCGGCGTCTATTCCTCCGTCCTGCATTATCTGAAAGCGGTGAAGGCCGCCGGCACCACCGATCCGGCCGCCGTGATCAAGGTAATGAAGGAGACGCCGATCAACGATATGTTCGCCAAGAACGGCAAGATCCGCGCGGACGGCCGCATGGTGCACGACATGTACCTGTTTGAGGTGAAGAAGCCGTCGGAATCGAAAGGGCGCTGGGATTACTACAAGCTGCTCGGCACGGTTGCCGGGGACCAGGCCTTCCAGCCGCTCGAGCTGTCGCGCTGCCCGCTGGTGAAGAAGTGACGGCGTGACACTGTCGCGCCGTCATCCCGGGGCGATGCGAAGCATCGAACCCGAGATCTAGAGGTTCCGGGTCTGGTGCTTGCGCACCATCCCGGAACGACGCAGCCAATAACAAACGATGAAAGCCACTCGATCATGAGCCAGAACGAAATCGTCCTCCAGGACCTCGACCGCGGCCTGCTCACCATCACCATGAACCGGCCGGAGCGCCGAAACGCGCTCAATCCGGACATGACGCGCGGCCTTGTCGAGGCGGCGCGGCGCGCGGCCGAGGATCACGAGGTGCGCGCAGTGCTGATCAAGGGGGCGGGCGGCACGTTCTGCGTCGGCGGCGACGTCAAGTCGATGGCGGAAGGACGCGCGCCGCTGCCCTTCGAGGCCAAGCTCGCGAACCTGCGACGCGGCATGGAGGTCTCGCGCATCGTGCACCAGATGCCGAAGCCCGTGGTGGCGCAGCTCGACGGCGCAGCCGCGGGCGCGGGCCTGTCGATCGCGCTGTCCTGCGACCTCAGGGTGGCGAGCGCGTCCTGCAAGATCACGACCGCCTTCGCCAAGGTCGGCTTCTCCGGCGACTATGGCGGCACCTATTTCCTGACCCAGCTGCTCGGCAGCGCGAAGGCGCGCGAGCTCTATCTCCTGTCGCCGGTCCTGAGCGCGCAGGAGGCTCTCAATCTCGGCATGGTCACCAAGGTGGTGCCGGACGTGGAGGTCGAGCAGGCCGCGCGCGAACTTGCGATGTCGCTGGCACAGGGGCCCTCGATCGCGCTCGGCTATATCAAGCGCAACATCAACAATGCCGAGACGATGTCGCTGGAGGCTTGTTTCGATGGGGAAGCCATTCATCACACGCGCGCTGGAGAGACCGCAGATCACAAGGAAGCGGCCAAGGCCTTCGTCGAGAAGCGCAAGCCGGCATTCCTGGGCCATTGAAATGGCCAGAGGAAGCTGACGATGGCGGAATACATGCGCCTGCGGCAGATCTGCCTGGTCGCGCCGCACCTCGAACCTGCAATCTCCGACATCGCCGCCATCATGGGGCTGAGCGTCTGTTACCGTGACGGCAACGTCGCGAAATACGGGCTGGAGAACGCGCTGCTCCCCGTCGACACGATTTTGCTGGAAGTGGTGGCTCCGACGCAGTCAGGCACGGCGGCGGGCCGTTTCCTCGACAAGACAGGAAATCGCGGCGGCTACATGGCGATCTTCTGCTGCGAGGATCCGGACGCGCGCGGCGCCAAAGCCAATGCCATGGGTGTGCGCACCGCGAACGTCATCACGCACGCGCCCTATCACGGCGTTCAGCTGCACCCGCGCGACTGCCGCGCCGCCTTCATCGAGTTCAATCACACGGACGGCAGCGACGATGTTCTCGGGCTTTATCCGCCGGCGGGGCCGGACTGGCAGAAATTCATCCGCAAGGACACGACGCTGGCGCTGACGGAAGTGGAGATGCAGAGTCCCGATCCGCTGGGACTGGCGGAGCATTGGGGCAGGATCATCGGGCTTGCCGTGAGCAGGAGCGCGAATGGCCCTGTGCTGAAGCTGCCGAATGCGACGTTCCGGTTCGTGAAGGGACCGGCCGATCTGATGACCGGACTTTCGTTCCGCGTCGCCGATGTCGCCAGGGTGCGCGAGGCTGCCAAGGCGAGGGGCTGCAAGGTCGACGGCGATGCGTTCGATCTGTGCGGGGTGAGGTTCGAATTCGCCGCGTGAAATTGTCTTCGCAGCAAAAGCAGCACCGGTACTCCGCGTCACGCGGAAAGGGCCCGTGCGGGGACCATGCTCGGACTTGCCGATGGCTCAAGCTGTCGCGAATACCACGACCGGATATGATCTCCATTTGCCGGCGCGTTTGATTTGACCATCGAGCGGTCTGCAAATTCACCGGCAAACCAGTACGGGGGTTTTCGCGTAGGTCAGCACCTTGTTTGTCACGCTGCCGATGAGAAGCGTGGAAAGTCCGCTTCGACCATGCCATGACATAACGATGAGATCGCAGCCGTTGTCCTCGGCTGCTGCGATGATGGCTTGATGGGGTTGCATGTTCTCCACTTCAATTGTCTCGCAGGAAACGCCGGCCTCCCTGGCCGCATTTTCCGCGCGATCCAGCACGCTCGCAAAGTCGCCTGTGACTGCAAGAAGCGGCTCCACCACGTAGATTACAAACACCTTGGCGCCAACGTATTTGGCCAACGCCAACCCGTGCGTCACCCCAAGCTCCGCTAGCTCCGACCCGTCTGTCGGAATGAGAATACGCCGGTACATGCTTCGCCTCCCGATTGCATGAACGTATCGTTGCCTTCGGAAGGTAGGCTGGGCCCGCGTTTCGGATACAGTTTGAGATAAATCAATCTGTCAGCCTGTCGTGCCGCGACCCAGAACGTCCGCAGCGGCTCTTGGCCGACCGTAGTAAAGGCGCAGCGATGGTGCGCTTTCGGACTTAGAACGGACCGAGGGCGGATAGGTGCAACATTGCCTTTTGACCCAAAGCAGAAGTCGTCGTTGAAATAATCATTGGCCTCAATTGACGGTCAGTCGGCACTTCACGCTCATGTGTCCTCGGCGACGTCGCCACCTCTATTGAATTACGATCGTAATTTAATATTATGACCGTAATGGCATCGAGATGGACCGCTGTAGAGTGGCGGCCGGATGCCGCCAAACAGCTCCTAGCGAGGATTTCATGGACGACATGGTCACCTCATCGCAACAAACCACAGATGCCAGCTCGCTAGGGCTCGCAGCCGCTGCAGCAGCGCTTCGCAACGGCGACATTACCTCGGAAGTTTACATTACTGCGCTTCTGCAGCGCGCCCGAGCGCTTGCCGAGCTGAACGCCTTCATCACCATCGATGAGGTCGCTGTGCTCGAGGCTGCGAAGGATGCGGACAAGGCGCGTGCGACCGGCTCGGCGGCCCCGCTCCTTGGCGTGCCCCTCGGGGTGAAGGACAGCTATTTGACGAAAGGACTGCCTACCAGCCTGGGCGTTGAAGGCCTCGCTCATTTTGTTCCGCGCGAAGATGCCGACGCGGTCCGGGCCATCAAGGGGGCCGGCGCGTTGATTTTCGGCAAGAACAACCTCGTCGAAATGTCTTACGGCCTGACCGGTCATAACGCACGTTACGGCCAAGTGAAAAATCCGCACGCACGGGATCGCATGTCGGGCGGCTCCTCAAGCGGCTCCGCCGCATCCGTGGCTGCTGGGCTCGTTCCCGCGTCCCTAGGCGGTGACACCGTCGGGTCAATCCGGGTACCCGCATCGTTCTGTGGAGTCGTGGGCTTCAAGCCAACGACCGGACGTTGGCCGCGCAACGGCGTTGCTCCAATCTCCCATACACTCGACACGACGGGCGTATTTGCCCGAAGCGTTGAGGACTGCATCCTGATGGATCAGGTCGTGACTGGTGAACAGGCTGCGGGACCCTCCGGCGGCGGCTACGGCCTGAAGGGAACCCGGCTCGCCTTCGCACCGCGACAGTTCCTGGATCTGGTTGACGCGGAAGTCGAGAACCGATTCTGCGCTGTGGTCCGGCGACTAAAGGACGCCGGCGCCGAGGTCGTTGAAGTAGACCTTGGCGACGACTTCAATTCCCTCGTTCAAACCGCAACATGGGGCATCTTCGCTCATGAGACGATGGGGACCATCTCGGAATTTCTTCGCCGCCACGAGATTCCGACCACGTTCAAGGCCATTTACGAGGGCCTCAAGCCCCAACTTCGGCAGGCGTGGGGGCACATCGTCCTGCCGGGCGGCGCGGGTGCTACCTCGACAGGGACTTATCAGACGGCGCTCAATGTGAGCCGGCCGGAAATTCAGCGCCGGCTTCGCACGGCGTTTGTCTCTCATGGGGCGCTAGCTATTCTGCAACCGACCACGCCCTGCACGGCGCCTTCGATCGAGGCGCAGGCGACCGTCCATATCGCGGGGCAGGACGTCAGCTACCTCGCTTTGGCGAACCACACCGTGTCGGCAAGCAGCGTGGGGCTGCCCGGTATCAGCCTTCCTGTTGGCTTGTCCCGCGCTGGGCTGCCGATTGGTCTCGAGCTGGACGCCCCCTTGGGAAGCGACCGGCGGCTACTAGACCTTGCCCGCGTCGTCGAAGGCATCCTGGGTGCCAATCCCGGTGCGATCTAAGGGTCGTGGCCGCTTCGCGCGGCAAAGGACCCACTGCAACAACGACAAACGTAGAGGATCAACAGATGACCAATGCACTGCACTCAACGCGCGCCATTCCGGTCGAGCACGTTACCCTCCGCTCAACAAAGCCCTTCGAGGACGTTCGAGCCAAGCTCGCGGCCTTAGCACCCCGCACGATGACGGGATCTTCACTCTCTTGAGATACGGGGAAAGCGAGCGCGCCCTTCGAGAGCTGGAGGCATGTCCACCGCTCCACCGCATCCAAGATGACCCGGCATCAACTGTCGGCGGGGCTGTATGCGCCCATTCGCGTCCTGCTGCGCGAGGATGACGATGGCGGTGTCGCGTTCGAATATGATCGACCAGCATCCCTTTTCGGTCAATTTGGCAGCGATCATGTGGATGTGGTTGCCCAGCAACTTGATCGCGACCTCCAGACCCTGTTGGAAGCGGCTGCAGCTTAACGGCTGCGGGTCATTGATGGAGTGGAGAGAAGATGCGTTTCGAGAAAGGACACAAGGCAGCGACGCGACGGCACATCATCGACGTAGCGTCGAAGTGCATACGCCGAGACGGTATCTCCGCCGCTGGGATCGCGGGGATCATGGGCGAGGCCGGTCTGACCAAAGGCGCATTCTCTCCGCACTTCGAGTCCAAAGACGCACTCGTTCGTGAGGCGCTGGAGAGCGCGCTCGGAGACCAGCAAGATCGGCTCGATGATGATCAGGGGATGGGCCTGAACCTTGAAGGCGCTATCCGCAGATACCTGAACCGCGCACATCTCCAAGACCCGGCCGGCGGGTGTCCTTCGGCGGCGTTGCTCCCGGAAATCGCCCGCCAGCCCTTGTCCACTCGGCGGAACTACGAGAAGGCGCTACGAAGTTACGTTTCCTCGCTGGCCGCACTAATTCCGGATGTCGATCCTGCAGCGAGTCGCCGCCGTGCGACCGCCATCTTCGGCCTCATGGTGGGCACCCTGCAGTTCGCGCGGGCCATTCCCGACACTGTCCAGGCCGAGCAAATCCTGGAAGGCGGGGTAGAGGCCGCATTGCGCTTGGCGAAGGTTTGATCTTGCTAGATCAGGAAAGGACGGAGAGGTGCGGAAGGATTTTCCACGCCACCGGACCGGGCCCGACACTCCTGACTAATCGCTAGTCTGACCGCATGTCTCCTTTTGGGCCCCAAGGGGACGTGCCTTAGGCCGAGGTCTGCCTTAGACGTCAAGGCAGAGGGGCAGATGCTACGGGGTTGATCTCGGCTATTCAGGCGGCAACAATGGAGTAGGCCCCGAGGTTCGCTCGATGACTGACTTCAAGCTGCCCGAGACGCGGTATGCCCAAAGCGGCGACGTTAGCATCGCCTATCAAGTGATGGGCGACGGGCCGATCGACCTGATTTTGGTTCCCGGCTTCATCTCACACATCGAATTCCAGCACGAGCTGCCAGGATACACCGCTTTTCTGCGGCGGCTCGCGGGCTTCGCCCGGGTCGTGACCTTCGACAAGCGCGGACAAGGGATGTCGGACCGGATGTCGGGTGCGCCGTCGCTCGAAGTGCGTATGGACGATGTCCGTGCCGTCATGGATGCCATCGGCTCCAAGCGCGCGGCGCTGGTCGGGTTCTCCGAAGGTGGTTGCATGAGTGTCCTGTTTGCCGCGACCTACCCTGAGCGCGTGTCGCACCTCATTCTGACCGGATGTTTCAGCCGATCCGCGGACCGTCTCTCGGATGAGGCGTGGGAGGCACGCTTCGAGCAGGTCCTGAGGCTCTGGGGTACCGGCGAACAGACCAAAAGCATCGCTCCGAGCGAGGCGGGTGATCCAGCTGTGATCGCGCAATACGCCAAGTGGGAGCGGTTGGCGAGCAGTCCCGGCGCGCTGCGAACACTCCTACAACTCAACCGCCAGATCGACGTCACCGCGATCGTGCCGACCTTGCAGGTGCCGGTCCTGGTGTTGCACAGCAGGGCCGATCTCCAGGTGCCGGTCGATCTCGGCCGAAAGCTCGCCGCCGCGATCTCGGGCATCAAATACATCGAATATCCCGTTGGCGACCACGCGGTCTGGACCGCCAACAATGAGACCGTGCCCGGAGATATCGAGGAGTTCGTCACCGGCCGCCGCGATCATGGCACGGTTGAGTTTGAGCGCGTGCTGGCGACCGTGCTATTCACCGACATCGTTGACTCCACCCGCATCGCGACTGCGATGGGCGACGAGCGCTGGCTTCGGCTGCTCGGCAATCACGATCAGATTGCAAGAGAGATGGTCGGTAAGCACCGCGGCAATCTGGTGAAGAGCACTGGGGATGGCGTTCTCGCGACCTTCGACGGTCCGGGACGAGCGGTGCGTTGTGCGCTCGCCTTTGGCGCGGCGGCGAAACAGATCGGGCTCTCCGTTCGCGCCGGCCTGCACACCGGGGAAATTGAGATTAGAGGCAACGACATTGGTGGCCTCGCCGTGCACGCGGCTGCGCGCGTGATGTCGCATAGCGGATCCGACGAAGTTCTGGTCTCGCGCGTCGTCACCGACCTCGTCGCCGGAGCCGGGCTGAACTTCGCCGAGCGCGGTTCTTATGAACTGAAAGGACTGCCCGGGAAGTGGGCTCTGTTTGCGGCGAGCGGATAGTTATCGAAACCGGCTGCCGCTTTTGGCTCCTTGGCAGGCAAAGGTGCTGCTGTGCCGCCAACGTCAGCTTCTGGTGCATCGCTTAGCCAGAACCGGAAGTCATTAATCCTCTATGCGCCGGGTAGCTCACGGCGGCGTCAGGCCAGTTGCGATTCGTGCCAGAAGGATTCGCAGTTCTATGCTTGACGTTGATTCTCTTGGGTCTACCTACTACTGCTCGCTATCGTTTCGAGTCAGGCGATCAGTCTCAGACAATTGCCCCTGTGGTGACTCAGAAATGAAGCAGGAATAGCCGCCGATGCTCGTTCGGGATGGCGGAGTCGATGAAACGACATGAAGGTCCCACAAGATGACGGGTGCTTGGCGGCGCCGAGGCCTATTGCGCGCGATATCCATCCTGGCGGTATCCGCAGTCATCGCGGCCGTGCTCTCGTCTTGGGGCAGAATCCGCGACTTTGGCTCTCTTCATGCCTCGCTGTTGACGGGATCGCCGGGCGGAGCTTACTACGTGCTCGGTACGCAGCTTGCGAAACGGGCAAACGCCGACGGGCACCGGCTGGATGTTGTCGCTACCGCGGGCTCCCTTGAAAATGTCCGGCGAGTAGTCGCTGGCCGCGACGCATGCGTCGATCAGTTTGCGTTTGTTCAGGACGGCACGCCGGTTCCTCCTGATTCCGGGCTCGAACTGCTCGGGCGTCTTCCTGATCCCGAGTCGCTTCTGTTATTGGGCCGGCGCAATCGCCCGCCGGCCAGCTTCTCCGATCTGGGTGGTGCCGCCATTGGAATAGGCCCGGAGGGGTCGGGCACTGCATACCTGACGAGGCTTCTTCTTGGTGACGCCGATCTGGCAGGACTAAAGATTCGGACGTCCTATCACGAGTTGGAAGAGCAGGCGCGGCTGGTCGCCCAAGGCTCGCTGGATCTTGCCGCCTACGTTATGCGTGACGACGCTGAATTCCTGCGTTCGATCATTGCCCGCTACAGCTTGGATATAATGGATCTGCCGGACCTCCCGGGGTTGGTCGGCCGTCATTCGTGGCTCAGCCTGGCGCGCATTCCGCAAGGTCGCTACGATTTGGTCCAGCGGATACCGCCAAACGACAAGCTCGTTCCACAAGTCAATACGCTCGTCGTGGCCAGCCCGTGCGCCAAGCGCGCCGACCGCATCAAGCTGCTTGCGTTGTTGAGCGCAGAGCTTCCGAGATTCGTTCGCAGCAATCCGCCGGGATCAACAAGTTCGGCGACCAAACTCTCTCTCGCGCCGGAGGCCAGACAATTCTTTCTGACGGGCGAGCCGGAATTCGCGGACCGATACTTCCCTTGGCTCGTCAACGTCATGTCGCCTGCCTATTGGGTCTATCTTGTCATGGCAGTGACTGCTCTCTTCAATGGACTGAGGGGGCTAAGTCGGTATTGGCTCTGGCGGATCGACGATGCGCGTGAGAAGATCGAGGCTGAGGTCAGGCAAATAGCCGGCGATGTCGTGAGCCATGGGCCTGCGCTTTATTTCTCGACCCACGAACTGCTGGTTGATCCAAAAGCCCGCGCGACCGCTCAAGTTCTGCTGAACCGCCTTGCGGCATTACGAACTCGCTGTGAGCGCCGGGCAAACTCTTACGCCACTCCGATGGGCGACGAAATGTTCTATCGATTCCAGCAATCGTTGATTGACGATACGACGGCGCTGTTGAAATC
>JAEZEU010000609.1 GCA_023432885.1 Pseudomonadota bacterium
GCCCTTGGAAAGCCGGTGCAGGATCGAGGCTTCGCGGGCACGGCGGTGCCGCTCGAGGAAGCGCACATAGCGCCGGCCTTCGGGAATTTCCGGGCCGTGGCCGGAAAAGTATAAATCCTCCTCGCGCCGCGCCAGGCGATCGAGCGAGGCCATGTAGTCGATCATCGAACCATCGGGCGGCGCGACGATCGAGGTCGACCAGCCCATCACGTGGTCGCCGACAAAACTGATCTTTCGCTCCGACCAGGCAAAGGCAAGATGATTTGCTGTGTGGCCGGGCGTCGCGACGGCTTCCAGCCGCCAGCCCTGGCCCTCGATGACGTCGCCGCTCTTCACGACGGTATCAGGGGTGAAATCGCGGTCGGCGCCGGATTCCGGATTATGCTTCTCGCTCTCGAAGCGCGGCCGCGAGGCGCGGTGCGGGCCCTCGGCGTAGACGGGAGCGCCGGTCGCTTGCTTGATCCGCGCCGTGTTCGGCGAGTGGTCGCGGTGGGTGTGCGTCACCAGGATATGCGTCACCGTCTCGCCACGCACGGCGTCAAGCAGCGCTTTCGCATGCGCCTCATCGTCGGGACCGGGATCGATGATCGCGACATTGCCGGTGCCCACGATGTAGCTGACGGTGCCGGTAAAAGTGAACGGGCTCGGATTGTTGCAGAGGACGCGCCGCACGCCGGGGCGGACCTCCTCCGCCACACCGGGCTTCAGGGGAAAGTCGCGGTTGAAGGGGATGTCATCGTTGTCGGCCATTGTTGTTCCCGGCGTTCCTTGGCGTCATTCCGGGGCATCGCGCAGCGATGAACCCGGAATCCCGAAATGAGGGAAAAGAATGCGGCGCCAGATTCCGGGTTCGATGCTCCGCATCGCCCCGGAATGACGAGCAGGTGTTACGAAAACGCCTGAATGCCCGTGATCGCACGGCCCAGGATCAGCGCGTGGACGTCGTGGGTGCCCTCATAGGTGTTCACGGTTTCCAAATTCGCGGCGTGGCGCATCACGTGGTACTCGATCTGGATGCCGTTGCCGCCGTGCATGTCGCGCGACATGCGGGCAATATCGAGCGCCTTGCCGCAGTTGTTGCGCTTGACGATGGAGATCATCTCCGGCGCCATCTTGCCCTCATCCATCAGGCGGCCGACACGAAGCGATGCCTGAAGCCCGAGGGCGATCTCGGTCTCCATGTCGGCGAGCTTCTTCTGCACGAGCTGCGTGGCGGCGAGCGGCCGGCCGAACTGCTTGCGATCCAGCGTGTACTGCCGCGCGCGGTGGAAACAGTCTTCCGCGGCGCCCATCGCGCCCCAGGAAATGCCGTAACGGGCGCGGTTGAGGCAGCCGAAGGGCCCCTTCAGGCCCGATACGTTGGGCAACAGCGCGCTTTCGGGCACCACGACATTGTCGAGCACGATCTCGCCAGTGACGGAGGCGCGCAAGCTGAGCTTGCCGCCGACCTTCGGCGCGGAAAGGCCCTTCATCCCCTTCTCGAGGATGAAGCCGCGGATCTGGTTGTCATGTGCGGCCGATTTCGCCCAGACCACGAAGACGTCGGCGATCGGCGCGTTGGAAATCCACATCTTGCTGCCGGTCAGCTTGTAGCCATCGGACACCTTTTCGGCACGGGTCTTCATGCCGCCGGGGTCGGAACCGGCATCGGGCTCCGTAAGGCCGAAGCAGCCGACCCACTCGCCGGTCGCAAGCTTGGGCAGATACTTCTTGCGCTGGATCTCATCACCATAGGCATAGATCGGATACATCACCAGCGACGACTGCACCGAGTTCATCGAGCGATAGCCGGAATCGACGCGCTCGATCTCGCGCGCGACGAGGCCGTATGCCACGTAGCTGGCATTGGCGCAGCCGTACTCCTCCGGCAACGTGACGCCGATCAGGCCAAGTTCGCCCATCTCGTTGAAGATCTCACGATCGGTCTTTTCCTCCAGATACGCCTTGGCGACACGCGGCAGCAGCTTGTCCTGAGCATAGGCGCGCGCGGTGTCGCGGATCAGCCGTTCATCTTCGGTGAGCTGGTCGTCGAGCAGGAACGGATCATCCCACTGGAACGAAGCCGCAGCCGGCTTGTCCTTGGTCTGGGGGCGCACGCTCATGGGAATTCCTTTCGCGTTATTGTTCCGTCAATTGACTACAAATTAGATCGGCGGCGGAAATAGTGCAAATTATCGCCACGTCATTCCGGGTTCGCGCTGATGCGCGCATCGGATGAACATAACTAGCCTTCGAGGCGCTCATTGCCCACGATCTCGATTCCGAAACCGGACAGGCCCTTGTAGTCGTGCACCGACGAGGTGAGATTGCGGATAGAGGTGATGCCGAGATCGCGCAAAATCTGCGCACCGACGCCGACCTCGCGCCACTGCCTGTTGCGGTCGGCCTCGGCCGACTTCTGCTCACCGACCGGCTCGACCGGAACGCCGGCGGCGCCGTCGCGCAAATAGACGAGCACACCGCGGCCGGCGCGCTGAAAATGGTTGAGCACCAGCCGCATGCGTTCCTGGCCGGTGAAGAGATCCTTCACGATGTTGGGCTTGTGCAGACGCGTCAGCACATTCTTGCCGTCACCGACGCCGTTGTAGACAAAGGCGGCGTGCGCGATCTCATCGAACGGCGAGCGATAGGCATAGCCCTGCAATGTTCCGATCGGACTCTCGGTGACGAAGGTCGAGATACGCTCGATCAGTTTTTCCCGTGCCTGGCGATAGGCTATCAGGTCAGCGATCGTGACATGCCTGAGCTTGTGGGCGGCGGCAAAACGGGCCACCTGCGCGCCCTTCATGACCGTGCCGTCATCGTTCATCAGTTCGCTGATGACCCCCACCGGCGGCAGCCCGCTCAGCTTGCAGAGATCGACCGCCGCCTCGGTGTGGCCGGAGCGCAGCAGCACGCCGCCGTCACGCGCGATCAGCGGGAAGATGTGGCCGGGCCGGGCGAAATCATTGGCACCGGCATTGGGGTTGGCGAGCGCGCGGCAGCAGGAGGCGCGCTCGTCGGCCGAAATGCCGGTGCCGCCATCGGGCTTGTAGTCGATCGACACCGTGAAGGCGGTGGTGTGGTTGGAATCATTGTGCGCCACCATCGGATCGAGCCGAAGCCGACGCGCGTCATCGGTGGTGATCGGCGCACAAACGATCCCCGAAGTATGCCGGATGATGAAAGCCATTTTCTCGGCCGTGCAGAGAGAGGCGGCAACGATCAGATCGCCCTCGCCTTCGCGGTCATCGTCATCGGTGACGACAACGAGTTCGCCCTTGACAAAGGCCTCCAAGACTTCCTGAACCGTATCAGCCATTTCCTAAAAACCCGCTTTTTGTACCGGGATGGATTACCCGGACTCTCCGGCTCGCGCCAGCGGCATTACGCAGGGCGGTATGCTGCCCGCGGGGGCCCGAAGAATGCTAACCATGTGGGGTCACAGCTGCGCGATGAAAGGGCGGGCGCGGTGAACAACCGCTCCGTCCTACGGCAGCACCTCTTTGCGCTCGGCGAGCCGGGCATCCAACTCGGCGCGTTTGTCCTCCAGGAGGCCCGCGTCGGAGGCCTCGATCACCGAAAACAGCTCGGTAGCATCGGTCAGGCGGGTGACCGTCACATAGTCGGCACCGGCGGCATAGAGGTCGCCGACGTTGGAAAGCAGATCGGCGGTGGCGACGATCTTGGCGGTCGGATTGAGCGCCCGGACGTGCCGGACGAGCTTCTCATTATTGGCGCCAACCAGGAGCGAATCCGGCACGCTCAGGATGATGATCTCGGCCTTGCCGATGCCGGCATGCACCAGCGTGTCGACGTTGGAGATGTCGCCGTAGATGACGTGCACGCCGCGCTCGTTCAGGGTGCGGAACACCACCGGGTTGAAATCGATCACCGTGATCTGCTCGAGCAGCGACTCGTTCTGCCGCTCGATCTGGCTAAGCAACGCGCTGGCTGCGCGGAAGAAGCCGAGGATGACGATGCGGTTGGTCTCGCCATGGGCCCCCTCGTGACCGTCGGCGGCCTGCTGCGCATGGTCGAGGTCGCGCAAGCCGATCTTCTTCAACGGCCCGATCAGGCCCTTGGTGATCTCGCCGCTGCGCATCATGAAAAAGGTGGAGAGCACCGCCAGAACGACAAAAGCGAAAGACGCCGCGCTCGCTGTCTCGGTCTTGATATGGCCGGCGACGATGCCGGTCTGGATCACCACCAGCGAGAATTCCGAGATCTGCGCGAGATTGATGGCCGGCAACAGGCTGGCGCGCAGGCCCTGCTTCATCAAGTAGAGCGGCGTGAACGTGGTCACGAGGCGGCTTGCCACCGTGAAGGCGGCGATTATAAGAGCCATCGCGATCACCGAACCGTTCGGGATCGGGATGGTCATGCCGAGCGCGACGAAGAACAGGGTGATGAAGAAGTCGCGCAACGTGGTCACCTTCGCCGTCACGTCGAGCGCATAGGGAAAGGTCGAGATCGACACGCCCGCCACCAGCGATCCCATCTCGCGCGACAGGTGCAGTTTTTCCGCGACCTCGCCGATCAGGAAGCACCAGGCCAGTGCGCCCAAGAGGAGCAGTTCCGGCCGTCGCGCGATCTGGTGGAACAGTCTCGGCAACACATAGCGGCTGAGGATCAGTGCGGT
>JAEZEU010000620.1 GCA_023432885.1 Pseudomonadota bacterium
TGCACGGCCAGGCCTTCCGCATCGCCCATATGGGCCATGTCAACGCGCCGATGATCCTGGGCACGCTCGCCGTCATCGAGGTGGCGCTGAATGCGCTGCAAATCCCGCATGGCAAGGGTGGAACCGATGCCGCGATTGAATGGCTCGGCGAAGGTGTAAGCGCCTGACCGTTTTCGCCGCCGCGAGTTTAGCGCTTGCTGCTATCACGCACGGGCGCAGATCCGAGCTGATAGGCGCCGTGCAGCGCGCCCCAGATCACGAAGGTCCAGGCGGCGCCGTGGCCCAGAGGCCCGCGAGCAGCATGGTAATCATGAGATTGATATAGCGCAGCAGTCTGCCGTGCCGGTTGCCGCCAAGAGGGATGTAGAGATAGTCGCGCAGAAACTGCGAAAGTGTCACGTGCCAGCGCCGCCAGAGGCCAGCGCGAGCCACACCACCGGCGCAAGATTGCTGCGCCGCTCCAGCCAGAAATAGCCGGCCAGGACGATCGGCAGGAACAAAAAGATGAAAGGGTAGAAATTGAAGACAGGCTTGGCAGCGCGGAACACGTAAACCCTAAAGCATACCAGCGGACCGCCAACGACTGCGCGTGAATGCCTCAACGAAGCTGGCAATTGACCTGTCAGCACCAATATAACAGAGGATTCGCGGCCCCCGCCGCGCTCCAGTGAGGATCCGCGTGACCCAGCCGAAGTTAGCCAAGAAACCCCAGGCCGCGCCGGTCGCTCCGCGCCGGCCGCATTCCTTCACCGCCCACGGCATCACCATCACGGACGACTATGCCTGGCTGAAGGACCAGAATTGGCAGGAGGTGCTGCGCGATCCCGGGATACTCGACCCGGATATCCGCCGTTATCTGGAGGAAGAGAACGATTACACCGAGAGCCTGCTCGGTCATACCGACCGCTTGCAGAAGAAGCTGGTCGCCGAGATGCGCGGCCGTATAAAGGAAGACGATTCGAGCGTCCCCTCGCCGGACGGGCCTTACGCCTATTTCCGCAAATTTCGCGAAGGCGGTCAGCACGAGATGTTCGGCCGCATGCCGCGCAACGGCGGCGAGGCCGAGATCGTCCTCGACGGCGACGCGCTGGCTGCAGAATACAAATATTTCAAGTTCGGCGGCAGCCGGCATTCGCCGGACCACAGGCTGCATGCCTGGAGCGCGGACACCAAGGGTTCCGAGTATTTTTCGATTCGCGTGCGCGATTGGGCGAGCGGCAAGGATCTCGACGATCTTGTCGAGGAAACCGACGGCACCGCGGTCTGGAGCAAGGACGGCAGGAGTTTCTTCTACGTCAAGCTCGACGACAATCACCGGCCGATGCAAGTCTGGCGCCATCGCCTCGGCACCAGCCAGGCGGACGATATCCTCGTCTACGAGGAGCAGGACCCCGGCTGGTTCACGCACCTGCACGAAAGCTCGAGCAGCCGCTTTTGCGTCATCGCCGGCGGCGACCATGAGACATCCGAACAGCGGCTGATCGACCTCGCCGCGCCCGATGCGCCGCCGCGCCTGATCGCCGCGCGCGAAGAGGGTGTGCAGTATTCCGCAAACGACCGTGGTGATCAGCTCTACATCCTAACCAATGCCGATGGCGCCATCGACTTCAAGGTCGTCACCGCGCCGCTCGCCTCACCCGAGCGCTCCAACTGGCGTGACCTGATCCCCTACCGCGAAGGCATCTATGTGCTCGACGTCGAGCTCTATGCCGGCCACATGGTGCGGCTGGAGCGCGCCAATGCGCTCCCGGCGATCGTGATCCGCGACTTCGCGAGCGGCGATGAGCACGCCATCGCCTTTGACGAAGCCGCCTATTCGCTCGACACGATGGGCGGCTACGAATTCGACACCACGAACCTGCGCTTCGCCTATTCGTCGATGACGACGCCCTCGGAGGTCTATGACTACGACATGGCGAAGCGGACACGGGTATTGCGCAAGCGGCAGGAAATTCCCTCCGGCCACGATCCTGCGGACTATGTCACCACGCGGATCATGGCAAGATCGCATGACGGGGCCGAGGTGCCGGTGTCGATCCTGCATCGGAAAGGTTTTATGCGCGACGGATGCGCGCCGCTCCTGCTCTATGGCTACGGCTCCTACGGCATGGCGATGCCGGCATCTTTCAATGCGAACCGCCTGTCGCTGGTCGATCGCGGTTTCGTCTATGCCATCGCCCACATCCGGGGCGGATCGGACAAGGGCTGGGGCTGGTATCTCGACGGCAAGCGCGAGAAGAAGACCAACACGTTCGAGGACTTCGCCGCTGCCGGCCGGGCGCTGATCGACGCCAAATACACCAGCACAAAGCGCATCGTAGGCCATGGGGGCAGCGCCGGCGGCATGCTGATGGGGGCGGTCGCCAACCGCGCGGGCGACTTGTTTGGCGGCATCGTCGCCGAGGTGCCGTTCGTCGACGTGCTCAACACCATGCTGGATGATTCGCTGCCGCTGACGCCGCCGGAATGGCCTGAATGGGGCAACCCGATCGAGAGCGAGAGGGATTTTCGCACCATCCTGTCCTATTCGCCTTACGACAATGTCGCGGCCAAGGATTATCCCGCGATCCTGGCGATGGGCGGTCTGACAGATCCGCGCGTCACCTATTGGGAACCGGCGAAATGGATCGCGCGGCTGCGCGCGACGATGACATCCGGCGGCCCGGTGCTTCTCCGCACCAATATGGGCGCCGGCCACGGCGGCGCCTCGGGGCGCTTCAACCGCCTGGACGAAATTGCGATCGTCTATGCTTTTGCGCTGTGGGCCGTCGGGCTGGCTGACAAGCCGGAGGTGTAACCAGCCGTCATGCCCGGTGTGCCCGGGCATGACGAGGTCATCAGGCATCCTCACGCCGCGCCATGCGAGTGAATGGAAAGGACTTTGCGGGGACCGGGCGCGAATGACGCGCGCCGCGCCGTGACGGCCCCAGCGCCGTCACGCACATTGAACAGCCCTCCTATCGCCCCCTCGCCTTGCGCCAGGCGGCGAAATCCGTGAGCGTCTTTTCGTCTGTAGCCGGATAGAGCCCGAAGATGCCGCGGCCCTTCTCGACTTCTTCCATGACAAAGTCCTCGAACGCGGTCATCTCGAAGGTCTCTTCCGCGATCTCATCGGCGAGATGCGCAGGAATGACGATCACGCCGTCGGCATCGCCAAGGATGACATCGCCGGGGAACACCGGCGCATCGCCGCAACCGATCGGCACGTTGATCTCGATGGCCTGATGCAGCGTGAGGTTCGTCGGCGCGCTCGGCCGGTGGTGATAGGCGGGGAAGCCGAGCCTCGCGATCTCGGCGGAATCGCGAAAGCCGCCGTCTGTGACGACGCCGGCACAGCCGCGCTTCATCAGCCGCGTCACCAGGATGGCGCCGGCGGAGGCAGCGCGCGCGTCCTTGCGGCTGTCCATGACCAGCACCGCGCCGGGCGGGCAATCCTCGATCGCCTTGCGCTGGGGATGGGAGCGGTCGCGGAATACATCGATTGTGTTGAGGTCCTCGCGCGCAGGCATGTAGCGCAGCGTGAAGGCTTCGCCGACCAGCGTCGGCTGCTCGCTGCTGAGCGGACGAACGTCTTGGATCATCTGGATGCGGAAGCCGCGCTTGAACAGCGCGGTCGCCACCGTAGCGGTGGAGACGCTCCTGAGCTTGTTGCGGGTGGCGTCGCTGAGTTTTGACATGGTCATCTATCCTCTTGTCGTCATTCCGGGGCGGCCGTGTCAGCGAGCGAACCTCAGATGCGCAATTGCGCATCGGTGAATGCCGAGGTTCCGGCGTCGATGCTGCGCGTCGCCGCGGAACGGCGCTGGCCTAGATTAGTGAATCGGCGGCTCGCCGACCGGCGCTCCAAATCCGGTCTCGAGGAAATCGAAATCGCAGCCTTCATTGGCCTGCTTGATGTGCCTGGAGAACATCCAGCCATAGCCGCGCTCGAAGCGTTGCCCCGGCTGCTTCCATTCGGCGCGGCGCTTGGCGAGCTCCGCCTCCGATACATCGAGATTGATGGTGCGGGCTGCGACGTCGAGCGTGATGCGGTCGCCGTTCCTCACCAGCGCGAGCGGCCCGCCGACAAAGGATTCCGGGGCCACATGCAGGATGCAGGCGCCGTAGCTCGTGCCGCTCATGCGCGCATCCGACAGCCGCACCATGTCGCGCACGCCCTGCTTCACGAGTTTGGTGGGGATCGGCAGCATGCCCCATTCCGGCATGCCGGGGCCGCCCTGCGGCCCGGCATTGCGCAGAATCAAGACATGGTCGGCGGTGACGTCGAGATCGGGATCGTCGATCGCCTTCTTCATCGAGGGATAGTCGTCGAACACCAGCGCGGGCCCGGTATGCTTCAGGAATCGCGGCTCGCATGCACTAGGCTTGATCACGCAGCCATCGGGCGCGAGATTGCCCCTGAGTACGGCGAGCGCCCCCTCCTTGTAGATCGGATTTTCCATCGTGCGGATGACGTCGTCGTTGTAGACTTCCGCGCGCGCGATGTTCTCGCCGAGCGTCCGGCCGGTCACGGTGATGCAATCGAGATGCAGATGCTGCTTGATCCGGCTCATCAATCCGGGAAGGCCGCCGGCATAGAAGAAATCTTCCATCAGATAGGTGTCGCCGCTCGGCCGCACATTGGCGATCACAGGCACCTTGCGGCTCGCCTTTTCGAAATCGTCGAGCCCGACATCCTGGCCGGCGCGGCGCGCCTGCGCGATCAGATGGATGATCGCGTTGGTGGAGCAGCCCATCGCCATCGCCACCGTGATGGCGTTTTCGAACGCCTTGCGAGTCTGTATCTTTTGCGGCGTCAGGTCCTCCCACACCATATCGACGATGCGGCGGCCGCACTCGGAGGCCATGCGGATGTGATTAGCGTCGGCCGCCGGAATCGAGGAAGCACCGGGCAGGGTCATGCCGATCGATTCAGCAATCGCCGTCATCGTCGAGGCCGTGCCCATGGTCATGCAGGTGCCGTAGCTGCGGGCAATGCCGGCCTCCACGTCGACCCAGTCCTTGTCGGAGATTTTGCCGGCACGGCGCTCGTCCCAATATTTCCAGGCGTCGGAGCCTGAGCCGAGCGTCTTGCCCTTCCAGTTGCCGCGCAGCATCGGCCCCGCGGGCAGATAGATGGCTGGGATGTTCATGCTGGTCGCCCCTAGCAGAAGGCCCGGCGTGGTCTTGTCGCAGCCGCCCATCAGCACCACGCCATCGACAGGATGGCCGCGCAGCAGCTCCTCGGCGTCCATTGCCAGCATGTTGCGATAGAGCATGGTGGTCGGCTTCAAGAGCGACTCCGACAGCGACAGCGCCGGCAACTCCATCGGAAAGCCGCCCGCCATCAGGACGCCGCGCTTGACATCGTCGACGCGGCTCTTGAAGTGCATGTGGCAAGGCTGCGCATCGGACCAGGTATTGAGGATGGCAATGACCGGCCGGTCCCTCCATTCCTCCGGCGCGTAGCCCATTTGCATCGCACGCGAGCGATGTCCGAAGGCGCGAAGGTCGTCAGGGGCGAACCAGCGCGCGCTGCGCAGTTGATCCGGTCGTTTCTTGTCCGTCATGTCTGGGTGCCCCACTTCTGGTCTGTATTCCGCTCGATCGTGCGGAAGATCAGGTTTTCGACAATCAGCCGGTGATGAGCACGGTCAGCAGGCCGGCCAACACGGCGGGCATGTCGAGCAGATTCCGCTTCTTGAAGATGTAGCAGCCGAAACCGTCCAGCCCCGATGATGCGCCGAACACACGTTCAGCCGCGATGTGCGTTTCCTCTTGATAGCGCGGCTTGACCGCCCTGTCGGATTGGTAGTGCATTAGTGCATCTGGGGCAAGCAAGCCCGAGCGCACACGGCGTCATGGCCGCCGACAACGAATTCCATGCGCAACTCTGTGAAGCCAAGCAGGACATTTGGACACTGGTGCGCCGCCGAAGCGGGCATATCGACCGGCAGCGCCAGCCGCATCTGCCTTCGCCCGGCAAGGCTCAGGCAATCGTCGGGCACGCTGAGAACTTGCGCAAATCCGCGCGCAGCGCCCCGAGTATCTTGGCGACTGAAAGCCGCGAGCGACCGGCGGAAACCCGGCCGAACATGCTTTTTGGCGCCCGGCGCGGCTTGTCTTGCAGCCGCAAACCGTCCATCGTCAAAGGATGCAGCCGGAAAGATTGCTTCCGGCCTCTGACACGGCCGGGCCCCGCATGTTCTTGCCCGCGTCGGCCAGAACGAAGGAAACGGCGCGTAGCGCATCATGACGCTTACCACGAGGCTGGCCATCGCGATGATCCTGCTCGTCGCGATCGCGGTATCCGCGGTCGGATGGCTGAGCTATCGCAATCTTGAACGAGGCTTGCTGCCGCGCGTGCTCGATCGGCTTGAGACGCACTCGCGTCTTGTCGCGACCGACCTCGAGTCGACCGCCCGCACCGCGCCGGGCGATATCATCATCCTCCGCGATCTTGCAGCCGTGGCGGGCCTGATGCGCGCACGTCTTAATGGCGGAGTAGATCCCGTCAGTGCCACCACGGAGGCGGTCTGGCGCGAGCGGCTGGCCAACCGTCTTTCCGCTCAACTCACGATCAAGCCGGCCTACGCCCGGATTCGATTCGTCGGTGTCGAGGACGGTGGACGCGAAATCGCCGGCGTCCATCGTTCGGGACCTGACGGCGCGGTCCGTGCGGTTGCCGACAGCGAGTTGCGCCTTGTGGGAGACGAGGCCTGGTTCCGCGAGTCGATCAAGCTGCCATTGAACGAGATTCATGTCGCGCGCATCGAGCTGAACGAAGAAAACGGAAAGATCGCCACGCCCGAAGTCCCGATATTGCGGGTGGCGACGCCGGTGTTCAGTGACAGCAATATCTACGGGATCGTCGTCATCGACATCGACATGGGCCCTGCGCTTGAGCGCGTCCGAGGATCGCCGCGGTCCGGCGAGGCCGCATACGTTGTCGATGGCTATGGCGGCTATCTGGTTCATCCCGAACGGTCGCACGAATTCGGTTGGCAGAAGGGAGTGCCGACCGACTGGCAAAAGGACTGGCCGGATTTTGCCGCGTTGCGCGGCGCTTCACGTGGCGCTTCGCAAATGGTTCGCGACGAGGACGGAAATCCGGAAGGCGTTGCCTTCGCGCCCGCCGTCCTCGTTGGCAGCCAATGGGTCGCACTCATCGAATCGGCACCGAACGCCGCCTTCATGGAGGCGGCTGCGGCGATCCGCAACAGCTCGATCCTGGTCGGCTTGATTGCCGTGCTGTTCGCGGCCGCGCTGGCGCCCTTGATCGCGCGATCGTTGATCGGCCCCATCCTCAGGCTGACGGCGGCGGTCGAGCACGCCCGTCAGAGTGGCGCAAGCGCGATCCCCGTTGATGCCGGCGGCGAGACCGGCGTGCTGGCGCGGGCCATGGCCCGCCCGCTCGGTGAAGCCAAAGCCAAGACGCTCGCGCTCGAACGTGAAGTGGCCGAGCACCGCCGCACCGAGGAGGCACGGGTTCATCATGCGGAGCGGGAGCGACTGTTCAGCGCCGCGATCGAATCGTCCAACGACGCCATCATCACGATGTCACTGGACGGCGCGGTCACCGGCTGGAACTCGGCCGCCGAACGCCTGTATGGCTACGCGGCAGGAGAAATCGTCGGCAAGAAGATCAATCTCATCGTTCCGGCGGATCGGCAGGCGGAGGTCGAGGACGCTCTCAGGCGAATCAGCTGGGGCGAAAAGATCGAGCACAACGAGACGATCCGCCGGCGCAAGGACGGCGGCCTGGTCGAAGTATCGCTGAGCATTTCACCGATCAAGGCGCCGTCGGGAGAGACGATCGGGATTTTCAAGGTCGCCCGCGACATTACCGAAACCAACCGGACCAGGCTGGCGCTTCGGCAACAAACGGAGGAACGGCGCCGCATCTTCGAAACATCGCAAGATCTGATCCTCGTGTTGAATTCGCGCGGCTATCTGGTCCAGGTCAGTCCAAGCTGCGAGGCCATCCTGGGCTACCGGCCCGACGAGATGATCGGACGCAACGGCGAAAACTTCATCTATCCCGGCGACATTGATATCTCACGCGAGGAAATGCGGGCTGCGCGGCGCGGCGAACGCCCCCGGCTTTCCGAAGCGCGGGTCTTGCATAAGGACGGGCACACCGTTCCGCTGTCGTGGCTCGCCACGTGGTCGGAGCCGGTGAAGCGCTATTTCTTTGTCGGCCGCGACATGAGCGACACCCTGCGCGCGCAGCAGACCTTGCGTGAAAGCGAGCAGCTCGCGCGCGGTATCATCGAGACCGCGCTCGACGCCTTCGTGCAGATGGACGAAAGCGGCTGCATCACCGACTGGAACAGCCAGGCCGAAAGAATCTTCGGCTGGCCGCGCGGCGACGCAATCGGCCGAAAGCTGGCCGAACTCATCGTGCCGGAACGTCACCGCGCCGCGCATCGCGCCGGCCTCGAACACTTCCTGTTCACCGGCGAGAACCGGATTCTCGGGCGACGGCTGGAGATCGAGGCATTGCGGCGCGACGGCAATGAAATCAAGGTCGAATTGTCGATCACCGAGTTGAAGCGACGCGATGGCATCGTGTTCAACGGGTTTATCCGTGATCTTACCGACAAGATCTCCGCCGAGGACCGGATCAGGCACGCCGAGAAGATGGAGGCGGTCGGCCAGCTCACCGGGGGGATAGCCCATGACTTCAACAACATCCTCACCGTGATCACGGGAACGATCGAGATTCTCGCCGAAGCGGTTGCCGACAAGCCGCAGCTCGCAGCTATCACCAGGATGATCGACGACGCTGCCTCGCGTGGCGCCGAACTCACGCAGCATCTGCTGGCCTTCGCCCGCAAGCAGCCGCTCGAGCCGCGCGAGACCGACGTCAACACGCTCATCATCGATACCGCGAAGCTGCTGCGCCCGGCGCTCGGCGAGCAGATCGAGATCGAATCCGTGTTCGAGGAAGACGTCTGCATCGCGACCGTGGATCCAAACCAGCTCACGACTGCGCTGCTCAATCTCGCGCTGAACGCGCGCGACGCGATGCCGGACGGCGGCAAGCTCATCCTTGAGACCGGCTTTGCCGTGCTCGACGATAACTATGCAAGGAACAACGAAGATGTCTGCCCCGGCCGCTATGCCCTGATCGCGGTGAGCGACACCGGGGTTGGAATTCCCTCTGAGCTTCTCGACAGGGTGTTCGATCCGTTCTTCACATCAAAAGGCCCCGGCAAGGGCACCGGGCTTGGACTCAGCATGGTCTACGGATTCGTCAAACAATCTTCCGGGCACATCAAGATCTACAGCGAGGAAGGTCATGGCACGACCATCAAGATCTACCTGCCGCCCGGCACGGGTGCGGCCCTCGCCGCCGAGCCGCGCGTGCCGGCCCTGCGGGGCGGTCATGAAACCATCCTGGTGGTCGAGGATGACAAGCTGGTCAGAGATTACGTGCTGGCCCAGCTTCACTCGCTCGGCTACGCGACGCTCGATGCCTCGAATGCCGCGGAAGCTCTGGCACTGGTGGAAGCCGGCGGCCAGTTCGATCTTCTGTTTACCGACGTCATCATGCCCGGCGCCATGAACGGCCGCCAGCTCGCCGACGAGATCGAGCGGCGCCGCCCAGGCGCGAGAGTGCTCTACACGTCCGGCTATACGGAGAATGCGATCATCCATCACGGCCGGCTCGACACCGGCGTGCTGTTGCTGGCGAAGCCCTACCGCAAATCCGATCTCGCTGCCATGATCCGCAGGGCGCTCGGCGACTGAGCCGCGTCCCGATACGAACGGACGCGTCAGCCAAAAGCGGGAACCCGATCTCGAAAAAGGTCGCGGCCAAGAACGGAGCTTGCGTCGCGCAACGCCTCAGATGTTGTTGCGCGCGACCGTCATCACGATGCGGACGAGATCGGCGGCATTTCGCGCGCCGAGCTTCTTCATGATGTTGGCGCGATGATCTTCAATGGTGCGCGGGCTGATGCCGAGATGGCGGCCGGCCTCCTTGTTGGAAGCGCCCTTGGTGAACTGCTCGAGCACTTCGCGCTCGCGGCGCGTCAGCGGCTCCCGGCCAGGGAAATGCAGCGACTGGATGTTCGATGCCGAGCTTCCCGCCCTGCGACGCGCATAGGCATCGATCGCCTCGTTGAGCCGCGCCACGATCTCGCTGCCGCGGAACGGCTTTTCGATGAAATCGAGCGCGCCGTTCTTGATGGCACTCACTGCCATCGCAATGTCGCCATGGCCCGAGATCATGAAGATCGGGGCGGGATAATCCTCGCCATGCAATTCTTTCAGGATATCGAGGCCGGATTTGCCGGGGATATGCACATCCAGCAGGATGCATGCCGGCGTCCTGCTCCGCGCAACCGACAGCAACGCAGCGCCGTCGGCAAAGCAAACCACCTCGTAACCGCCTGCCGACAACACGATCGACAGGGTATCGCGAACGGCGGGATCGTCATCGACGACGAAAATCTCGCCACGGGAACCAGTTTTATCGGACATGTGCCCTCGTCTACCGCCACCCAATCGTGACGCGCACTCGGCCGAACGGAGCGATTAGCCCCGGATCGAACGTCCCGTATTAGTACGGGACGAAGACTTAACCCACAAGTAGCGCTGTGGTCCTTAAAAAGTAAGAGTCCAGGAGCAGAGCCATGCAGAAGGTAGTGGGCGGTGGCACGCAGCCGAGGCCCGTCGGTCAGAACGAAACGTATCGCACGGTCGTGTCAGACTTGGTGTCGGTCATGGAGCAGGTCAGGAAGAGCCTCAAGTTGATCGAATCGGAGATCGCTAGCGGTTCGATCCTCGAACAAGGAGGCCCCGACGACATCGTCGTGCTGGACGACGTGACACCGGGCTATACGCAGGCGTACGCGACGCTGCGGGAATGCGACGCCGGGCTGAGCGTTGCCCTTTACCTGCTCCGGGATTCCCTGACACCGGCCGAGAAGGCCTGCGGATACCTGCCGGAACGGCTGCCGCCGGCCCGCTTACCCATCTCCGCCTGAACGGCGACAATCGGCGCGACTTACGCGGTCGGCGCCTCCTGGGCGGACGCATCAGCCTGACGCTTCTTGGCGTTCTTCGCCTTCAGGAAGGAGATGTCCATCTCTGTGCCCTTGACTCGCAACAACTCGCAGCGCCGGTAAGCCAGTCCGGTAGACGAAAGCAGTAGAAAGAATTCCTTCAGATTGAGACCCTGAATGGAGCCTTCCACGGTGACCGCGGCGTCATTCTCCGAGATGGCGTTGAGGACGCAGTTGCGCCGCCATGTTCCGTCGATCGCCATGATACAGACCTCATAGCCGCGGCTGAAGGTCACGCGCTCCGTCCCCTTGTTCCCTTCAACCATAGATTACATCCCCGCTGTCGCAGCGATCCGCGGTGCCATGGCACCGGCCGGTGCTCTTTTCATGTGTGAATCGTTCGGCCGGTAAATGCCGCGCTTGTCCAGATACGGTTTGAAGGCGCTGGTCAGGCCAACGACGGTTTCCGCCGCGCCCAACGCCAGGAAGCCGTCCGGTTCCATAGCGTTACAGAGCCGGCGAAAGATGTTGATCTTGGTCTCCTGATCGAAATAGATCAGCACGTTGCGACAGAAGATCACATCGAAGGTGCCGAGTTGGGAGAAATCGTGCAGCAGGTTGAGCTGCCGGTGCTGCACCATAGCGCGGATATCCGGGTTGATCTGCCAGAACTCACCGGCCTGCTTGAAGTATTTCACCAGCATCTGGATCGGCAGACCGCGCTGCACCTCGAACTGGCTGTAGAGTCCAATCCTGGATTTCTCCAGCACTTCTTGGGAGAGATCGGTCGCGACGATCTCGATCCGGAAACCTGCGAGCTGCGACTCCATGTCCTTCAGGCACATTGCCAGGGAATACGGCTCCTGGCCTGTCGAGCCGGCGGCGCACCAGATGCGGACGGCCTTACGCGCGGCACGCATCTTGACCATCTCCGGCATGATCGTCTGACGGAAATGGTCGAACGGTATCTTGTCGCGAAAGAAAAAGGTCTCGTTGGTAGTCATGGCTTCCACCACCTGCGTGGTCAGGGAAGCGGAGCCCGCCTTTATCTTCTGCACGAGGTCGGGAATACCCACCAGCTCCAGCTTGCGGCACAGCGGCGCGAGACGGCTTTCGATCAGGTATTGCTTGTCGACAGACAGGTCGAGACCGGATTGGTCCTTCAGCAGCTTGCGTAGATACTCAAAGTCTGGCGGTGTCACGGGCAGCCTCTTACAACGAAACGCAAAACACGCGGACCAGCCTAGATTGGCGCCGCGATCAGTCCGACTTCCTGGAACTTGGCGGTCACAATGTCCTTGTCGAACGGCTTCATGATGTACTCGTTGGCGCCGGCATGCAGCGCTTTGGAGATGTGGTCGATGCCGTTCTCGGTGGTACAGAAAACCACTTTCGGCTGATCGCCGCCGGGCAGTTGTCGAAGTTGAATCATGAACTCGAAGCCGTCCATGACGGGCATGTTCCAGTCGAGCAGCACCGCATCGGGCAGCTCGCGCTTGCAGGCTTCCAGCGCCTTCTCGCCGTCCTCGGCTTCCACGATCCGGAAGTCCATTTCTTCAAGAATCCGGCTTGCGATCTTCCGGATGACGCTGGAGTCATCCACAACGAGGCATGTTTTCATTTGCTGACACTCCGGGATGAAATGTTTCTAGGCCGCAAGGGCGGCTTTTGGCGCGAGATCGAGGACGCGATCGACATCGAGGACGACCATGAGCTGGCCGTCGAGGCGGTGGACGCCGCCGGCGAGCTTGGCCATGCGGGGGTCGAGGTTGACGGGGTTTTCCTCGCGGCTGGCCTCGGGCAGGC
>JAEZEU010000020.1 GCA_023432885.1 Pseudomonadota bacterium
GCCGAAACGATCGCGCGGGAGAAGCAGGCCGCAGAGAGCGCTTCTGCGGAACTGCAAAAATCACTGCAGCAGGAGCGGGACAGGTCCGTGGCCCTGACACAGGAAGTCTCAAAGGCCCGCGCCGCGCTGTTCGCCCATGAGGCTCAAGCCCGCAAGGCCGGCGAAGAGGCGGCCAAGCTCAAGCAGGCGGATGGCACGGCACAGCTGCGGCAATCCCTCAGCCAGGAACGCGAACGGGCCGGCCGGCTGGAGCAGGATCTGGCGGCGGCGCGCTCGGAGAAAGTATCCGCAGAGGCGCAGGCGCGGAAGGCCAGCGAGCAGACCGCAGAGCTGAGGCAGGAGGCGGAAGGCACCGCCGAGCTGCGGAAGTCGCTGCAGCGTGAGCGCGAGCGGGCGGACCGGCTGGAGCAGGCGCTCGCTTCCGCACAGCACGATGTGGAGATGCAGGCCGCGCTCGCAGCGAAGACGCGCGAGGAAACTGCGCGCGCAAAACAGGCAGCGGAAAGTGGCTCGGCGGAACTGGAGAAATCGCTGCAACAGGCGCGCGATAAGGGCGTGCGACTGGAGCGGGAGCTCGCGCGAAGCACGAAGCAGGAATCGGCCGTGCCACAAGGCCTAACGGGTCAGCCCGCGCCGGATCAGCAGCGCGAGGCGGAGGCAGCGGCTGCGGTCGCCACCGTCGGGGAAACACGCGGCGTCGTTCAAGGCAATCCGCCGGACACGGCCGAAGTCGCAAGGCTCATGGCGCGTGCGAGCGTGCTGCTCGGCCATGGCGATATCGGCTCGGCGCGAATCGTGCTCGAGCGCGCCGCGGAGACGGGCAGTGCCCAGGCAAGCTTCGCGCTCGCGGAAACCTATGACCCGCTCGTTCTGCCGAAATGGAAAACCTACGGCACGCGCGGCGACGCGTCGAAGGCGCAAACCCTCTACGCGAAGGCCGAAGCCGGGGGAATCAAGGAGGCGAGAAAGCGGTTCGATGCCTTGCGCCGGTAGTTCGGTGATCGCCGAATGACCGCAGCAGCGCGTGACTCAAGGCGCTAGTCAGCAAAGGAGTTGTTCGATGAACGGATTGCATGGATCGCGTCGGCTGCTTCTGCTGGCAGCCTGGGCTGCGCTGCTCATATGCGTCCCGACTTCCTCGATGGACGCACGGACGAAAGAAGTCCGAAGCCAGGACGCCTCCCGGACGCAAAACGGCCGCGCGCAAACAGCGCGTCCGCCGGCGATGGATCTGGGGCGGAAGGCGGCCATAAACGCCTGGACAGTCGGTATCGCCGGCGGCCTGCTGGAAGGTGCCCCCCTGCGCCTGGCGGCGGAGATGGCCCGCGTGGTCGACGACGGAGACAATCTGCACCTTCTCCCCATCGTCACGCGTGGCGCCGCCGAGAACGTGAATTCGCTGCTCTATTTGCGCGGTGTCGATGCGGCGATCATCAATTCCGATGTGCTCGACGAGTACAAGAGCCAGGTTCCGGACATTCAGAGCCGGCTAGCCTATGTGCTCAATCTGTTCCCGTCCGAGCTGCACGTCTTTGTGCGGCCCGAAATCCAGAGCTTGAGCGATCTCGCCGGCAAGAAGGTGAACTTCAACACCCAGGGCACCGCAGCCGCCTATTCGGGACCGCTCATCTTCAGTCGCCTCGGCATCGATGTGGAGCAGACCTTCATCCCGCATCAACTTGCTCTGGAGCAGATGCGCCAGGGCGAGATGGCGGCGGTCGTGTTCATCACGTCCAAGCCGGTCGATGCCTTCGTGCGAGGGCGCTGGGAGTCCGGCTTCAAGTTCCTGCCGGTGGCGTATGAGAGCAAGCTGGAGGACTACTATCTTCCTGCCGCGCTCGACGCGACGGATTACCCCGGCTTGATCAAGCAGGGCGAGCGCATCACGACGATCGCCGTGCCGACGGCGCTGGTCGCGTTCAACTGGCCCGCCAACTCGAATCGCTATGATCGCCTCGCGCGCTTTGTAGATCATCTGTTTTCCCGGCTCGAGAAGCTGCAGGCTCCGGGCTTCGATCCGAAATGGAAGTCGATCAATCTTGCCGCCACCGTTCCTGGCCTGACACGGTTTCCGCCGGCGCAAGCCTGGCTCGACGGACGTTCACGCACGACGCGGGCGTCGCAATGAATCGCGCCAGCCTCCCGGTCGCCGCGCTCGCGATGCTGGAAGGGATTGCGCTGGTGCACGCCGGCGATGCCCCGGCTCAGCGTCGCGACTGCTCCTCCGTGGCGGGGCCGGACCGGCTGACATGCCTGCTGGCGCGTGCCGCGGTGCCTCCGGCTCGGCCGGCGCCAGGCGACTGGATCATCAGCCAGACCACCTCGCCGGTGGACTATGCACCGATTGCGAGCGCGACCATTTCGGCGCGGGAGCATGCGGGCGGCTCCGCGATGCAGCTGTCAATCCGCTGCCGGGGCGGGCGCACCGAATTGGTGATCTCGGGAGCGGGCATTTCCGGCCGCGGCGAGGACTACCTGATTTCCTACGGGGTTAGCGGCGGCAAGGAGCAGCAGGTCGCAGCGTCGACCGCGGCGTTTGGCGGGGGGCTCGAAATCAAGGGCGATACGGTCGCCCTGCTGCGCTCGCTTCCGGCCGAGGGCGAACTGGACGTGCATCTCTCTCCCCGCGTCGGAGCGGCGCAAGACGCCGTTTTCTCCCTGGCCGGGCTGGAGACGGTGCGCGCAAAATTGAAAGCGGCGTGCAAATGGCCGGCGGAAATCCCAATGACCCGTCGTTAATGGCAAGCTTTTTTGGAGAGGAGACGCACCATGAGCAAGTTCGGGCATATCGCGAAAGCGGCAGGGGCGATTGCGCTTATCCTCGCCGCCTCGTCCTCCTTCGCGCAAAACGGGGGACGCTCCGTCGCGCCATTGACCAAGCCGGTCATGACCGCAAAGCAGCCCCTTGCCGGGACAAAGGCGGCGGAGCGGTCCAGTGCGGAGCAGATGCGAAAGCAGCCCGCCTCCGGGCGCACGGATGATTCGCCTGCCGCGAATGAAAAGGAACACCATCTCGTGCTGCAGGTGAACGCCAACGACCAGGCGGCGATGAATCTCGCCCTCAACAACGCGGCGAATGTCATGCAATATTACAGAGAACGCGGCGAGAAAGCCAAAATCGAGGTGGTGACGTTCGGACCCGGGCTGCACATGCTGCGCGAAGACACCTCTCCGGTGAAGGCCCGGATCGAGACCATGGCGCTGAGCATGCCCGAAGTTTCGTTCAAGGCCTGCGGCAACACGCGGGAGAACATGCAAAGGGCGGAGGACAAGGAGATACCGATCATCCAGCAGGCGCAAGTGGTCAAATCCGGCGTGGTACGCGTCATGGAGTTGCAGGAGCAGGGCTGGTCCTACGTCAAGCCCTGAGCCTGATCACGGCACTTCCCAAGCAGCGCGCTGACACGGCTCAAAATTGAGCCGCAGCCGCATTGCGCTTCTGCATGTCCCGGCTACGATGTGCCCAATCAGTGACGATTGGGAGAACGCCCGTATGAGTTCCTTGTCCGGCAAGCAGGGCCCGCGCTACCGGCATCTCGCCGATGAATCCGAACCCTACGAAACCATTTCGGTCGAGAAGCTTACGCCGATCATCGGTGCGGAGATATCGGGCGTCGACATTGCCAGGCTCGTCGACGACGAGGCGCGCTCCAACCGGCAGATGGACGAGATCCATCGTGCGCTCGCCGAAAATCTCGTGATCTTCTTCCGCGACCAGCACATCACGCCGGCCCAGCATCTCGCCTTCGGCCGCAAGTTCGGCGATCTGCATGTGCATCCGGCCGCGCCCAATGAGGGCGATCCGGCGCTGATGAAGATCTACGCCGACAAGGATTCGCCGCGCGCCAATGGCGAGGGCTGGCACTCGGACGTGTCCTGCGATCTCGAGCCGCCGATGGGCTCGATCCTCTACATCAAGCAATGCCCGCCCCGCGGCGGCGACACGCTGTTCGCCAATATGTACGCGGCCTATGAAGCGCTGTCCGACCGCATGAAGACGTATCTTTCCGGCCTCACCGCGCTGCATGACGGCGAGCAAACCTATCGCGGGCTCTATGCCAACTACGGTGTCGCCGACAAGCAAAGCTACCCCCGCGCCGAGCATCCGGTGCTCCGGACCCATCCGGTGACCGGCAGGAAGGCGCTTTATGTCAACCGCGGCTTCACCCGACATATCATCGGCATTCCCCGTGACGAGAGCGATGCGATCCTGGCCTACCTCTACCAGCACGCCGAGAACCCGCTGTTTCAGTGCCGCTTCCGCTGGACCGAGAATGCGATCGCATTCTGGGACAACCGCTGCGCCCAGCACCGCGCGATGTGGGATTACTGGCCGCACACCCGCTCCGGCACGCGCGTCACGGTGAAAGGTGAGCGGCCGGTGTGACGCCATGCCTGCTCGGACGATCGCTTGACGCCGAAAGCCGGGGCGCATGCGGAGACCAGCTCTATTCCGCCGCCTGCGTCCTCTTCCGCAGCGCGAACCGCGCCTTTGACCATTCGCGCATGCGCTGGAACGTCACGTAGAGCATCGGGATCAGGAAGATGGCAAGCGAACTGGCTGCCAGCATGCCGCCGAACACGGCGGTGCCTACCGCGCGGCGGCTCAATTCCGCCGCGCCCGTCGCCACCACCAACGGCGCGAGGCCCATGATGAAGGCGATCGAGGTCATCATCACCGCGCGGAAGCGCATCCGCGCGCCCAGCACCGCGGCGTCCGTGATCGACAGCCCGGCCTCGCGCTGCTCCTTGGCGAATTCGACGATCAGGATGCCGTTCTTGGCGGCGAGCGCGATCAACACGATGAGCCCGATCTGCGCGTAGAGATCGAGATCGAGCCGCGCGATGAGTATGGCGATGTAGGAGCCGAGCACGCCCACCACCACGGACATCAGCACCGAAAGCGGGATGGTCCAGCTTTCGTAAAGCGCCACCAGGAAAAGGTAAGCGAACAGGATCGCAAGACCGAGAATGAGGCCGGTCTGGCCGGCGGCCTGCTGTTCCTGGAATGCCGTGCCGGTCCACTCAAAGGAATAGCCCGGCGGCAGAGTCTTGTCTGAGACTTCCTGCATCGCGGCAAGCGCGGTGCCGGACGACACGCCGGGTGCGGGCGAGCCATTGATGGAGACCGATCGGTAATTGTTGTAGCGGCTGATCACCTGCGGCCCCAGCACGATCTTGGCATTTGCGATCGAGCGCAATGGCACCATCTCGTTGTGCGCGTTGCGGACGTAGATCCGCCACAGCGCGGAAGTGTCGGCCCGGTCACGGGCCTCTCCCTCGACATTGACCTGCCAGGTGCGGCCAAACATGTTGAAGTTGTTGACGAAGAAGCCGCCAAGCGTGGCTTGCAGCGCGGTGAATACGTCGTTCATGCTGAGCCCAAGCACCTCTGCCTTGGCGCGGTCGATATCGAGGTAGAGCGAGGGGTTGTTTGCCGAGAAGGTGGAGAACACGCGCGTCAACTGGGGGTCCCGATTGGCGGCCGCAATCAGGCCGTTCATCGTGGCGCTCATGTTGGCGGGATCCTGGCCTTCCAGCGCCTCGAGCTGGTACTCGAAACCACCGCTGGTCGACAGTCCGATGATCGGCGGCAGGTTGAAGGCGAGCACATTGGCCTGACGGATCTGGCTGCCCATGGCGAAAGTGCGGGCGATCAGGGCCTGTGCGGATTGCGCCCGGCTGGTGCGCTCGGCGAACGGCTTGAGGCGAACCACCAGCAGCGCGACGTTTGGCTCCGCGACGCCGTCGAGCAGCGAGAAGCCGATGATCGAGAGCACGTGATCCACGCCGTCGAACTGGCGCACCTTATCCGCGACCTCACGCGTAACGTCGCTCGTCCGCGGCACCGCTGCGCCGTCGGGAAGTTGCACCACCACGAAGAACGCGCCCTGGTCCTCCTCGGGGAGGAATCCCGTTGGCGTGATCCGCGACACGCCAAATATGGCGGCGCCGCAGAATGCAACGATCAGCAGGGAAATAGCCGCGCGGCGAACCAGCCACTGGACTCCGCCCGCGTAGCGGTCGCGCACCCAGTCGATGCCGCCGAGCACGCGTCCCATGACGCCGCGGCGCGGCCCCTCGTGGCGCAGGAAGAGCGCACAGAGCGCCGGCGACAGCGTGAGCGCGTTGATTGCCGAGATCACCATGGCGGCACTGATCGTCACGGCGAACTGGCGGAACAACGTGCCTGAAATGCCCGGAATGAAGGCGATCGGGACAAAGACCGAGAGCAGCACCAGCATGATCGCAACGATCGGCGCGGTGATTTGCGTCATGGCCTTCTTCGCGGCCGCTGCCGGCGAAAGCTCCGGTTCCTCTTCCATCACGCGTTCGACGTTCTCGACCACGACGATCGCATCGTCGACAACGATGCCGATGGCCAGCACCATGGCGAGCAGCGACACCGTATTGGCGGAATAGCCCAATACGAGGAGCACGGCGAAAGTTCCGATCAGGCTGACGGGCACGGCGACCACCGGGACGATGGTGGCGCGGAAATTCCCCAGAAACAGGAAGACCACGATGACGACGAGGACAAATGCCTCGGCGAGCGTCTTGAGAACTTCTCGAATCGTATCCCGGATGAACGTGGTGGAGTCATTTACCACCAGATATGTAAGCCCCGGCGGAAAGCGCGCTGAAAGCTGGTCCAGAGTCGCCCGGACCGCGCCTGCTGTGGTGACTGCATTGGCGCCGGGCGCGAGATAAATGCCAATCGGCACGCCGGGCTTGCCGTCGATCCGAGCTTCGCTGTCGAGGTTCTGTGCGCCGAGTTCGACCCGGGCAACGTCCCGAATCCGCAGCACCGAGCCGTCGGGGTTGGCCCGCAGCAGGATGTCGCCGAACTGCTCGGCCGTTGCGAGCCGGCCTTGGGTCTGCACATTGAACTGGAGCTGCTGCTGATCGCTGATCGGCCGCGCGCCGATGCGTCCGACGGGAGCCTGCACGCTTTGCGCGCGGATCGCATTGACCACGTCGCTTGGCGCAAGATTGAGGCTGCTCAGGCGCTGCGTATCGAACCAGATCCGCATCGAATAGTTCATGCGGGCAAACAGGCTGGCCTGGCCGACGCCCGGCGTGCGCGAGATGGCATCGAGCATATTGATGATGGCATAGTTGGTGATGAACAGCGGGTCCTGCGCACCGGTCTCGCTGTAGAGCACGAGGAACTGCAGCACCGCCGACGATCGCTTCTGAACCGTCAAGCCCTGCGCCTGCACTTCCGTTGGCAATTGCGAGAGCGCCGTCTGTACGCGGTTATTGACATTGACGGTGTTGATGTTCGGGTCGGTGCCGAGCGCGAACGTGACGGTCAGGCTGTAGCTGCCGTCGTTGCCGCTGTTCGATTTCATGTAGAGCATCTGGTCGACGCCGACGATTTGCGCTTCGAGCGGCTGGGCTACGCTTGCGTCGACCACGGCGGCGGAGGCCCCCGGATACGTGGCGGAGACCGAGACCTGAGGCGGCACGATGTCCGGGAATTGCGCAACCGGAATGCGCGACAGCGCCAATGCGCCGGCTATCGCGATCAGGAACGCGATGACGATGGCGAGCCTCGGACGATCGACAAAGACGGCGGAGATCATGTCAGCGCCCGCTGTTTTTATCGTTCGTGGGTGCCTTGCCATCGGCGGGCGGCGCAGGTTTGCCGGCATTGCCCACGGTCGAAGGATCATCGGCAGCGCGTTCGGCGTTCGTCCCGCCTCCGGAATTGGGTTCTTCAGTCGCCTCGGCTGCATTCTCCTTCATCAGCGCCTGCAACTGTGCGCTGGCCGGTCCCGGCGCGACCTTGGCTCCGGCCCGAACGCGTTGCAGGCCCTCGACGATCACCGGCTCGCCCCGTTGCAGGCCGCCGATGACGCCAGCCAAGGTTGGGGTGGATTCGCCGATTTGGACGCGACGTTGCTCTGCGGTGTTGTCGCTGCCGACGACGAACACGTAGTTGCCCTGCTGGTCCGACAGCACGGCCCCGCGCGGCACTGCGAGCACCTCGATCGGTTGTACCCCTTCGAGCAATACAGTGACGAACTCGCCGTCGAACAGCTCCCGGATCGGCGTGTCGCTCCCCTTCACTTCCTGGATTTGCGGGTTGGCGATTTCGCCGCGCAGTACAATCGTGTCGGTGTTTGTGGTAACGGTGTTGCTGGCAAAATTGAGCTGGCCCGTGGCGCCGTACATCCGGCCATTCGGCAGCTTCAGGCGAATGCGCACCGCGTTGAAGCCGCCGAGCGGCACGTAGCGATCGCGCAGCGTCAAGGCCTCGTGCACCGAGATCGGAAAGGTCACGTACATGGGGTCCTGGCTCACGATGGTCGTGAGCACGCCGGAGGAAGGGCTGACCACATTGCCTTCGGTCACGGAGGTGCGTCCGGTGAGGCCGTCGATCGGCGCGATGATGTCGGTGTAGCCGAGGTTGATCTGCGCGACCTTCACCTGCGCCTCGGCGCCCTGGACCTGCGCCTCCAGGCTGCGCTGGTTGGCGACTGCGGTGTCATAATTCGCCTGCAGGCCGGCCGGGCCGCTAAGCAGGGCACGAGCGCGTTCGGTGGTCAGCCGAGCATTCTCCAGCGTCGCCTGCAACTGGGCGACCGTCGCTTGTTTGGCCGCAAGGTCCGCCTCAAAGGGCCCCTTCTGCAGCTCATACAGCTTGTCGCCGCGTTTGACTTCGCTGCCCTCCGTGAACAGCCGCTTCTCGAGAAACGCCGTGACGCGCGCGACCACGTCAACGCGCCGAACCGCTTCCACCCTGCCCAGGAACTGCTCGGCCTGCATCATCGGGCGCGGCGCCGCATCGATTACCCCGACCGCAGGTGGCGCGGTCGGCGGGGCCTGCGCCCAGGCAGCGTGCGCGGCGAAGATGGCCGCGAAACAGGGCAGCCAGATTCTGAATCGCGCCTGGACCAGCATGCGGCCCTCGATCGCTTCGTGACGATGCCAAGGCTTTGTTGCCAAGATCTGCTTCCCGGAGGCCACTGGCGTCCGGAACTCCGTCGCGGCTGTTTTGCGAACCGCCGTGCTTGGGGGCGGTAAGCCCGCGTTCCAACGCGCATAGCTCAGGAAGGTTCAAATCGAGCGGTCCGCCAACGTTGCTCTCATCACGGGCGGGACATGTGAGCAGACGGACGCACATCCGAGCGCAATGACGCATGAGATGCCGGAACGCCGGTCAGCTCGACCGCAAAAGAAAAAGCCCCGGACCGTGCCGGGGCTTTTGTTTTTGAGAGAGACGCCGATCAGTATTTGGATCAATACCTGGCGACGACCGGACCGCCGAAGCGGTAGTTGATGCGGGCGGTGACCATGTCGATGTCCTGGCGGATGGTGTCGCCGCGCGTCAACACGCCGGGAAGGGCCGTCGAGAACATGGAGATGTCACGGTCGCCCATGAAGAGGTGATCGTATTCGATCGCCAGCGACCAGTTCGGGGCGAAACCGAATTCGAGGCCGGTCCCGACAACGCCGCCCCAGCGGGTCTCGGTGGCGCGATCGAACACGAAGCCGGTGCTCGTGACCACGCCCTCGTGCTTGTTGCGGGTCACAGCGGCGCCGCCCTTCACATACCAGAGGACGTTGTTCCAGGCGTAGCCGATCTGGCCGGTGAACAGGCCAAGCGCATCAACCCGGGTCCGGTTGGTGGTGTCGGCGAAGAACAGGCTGTTATTGGAGCCGCTGAAGTCAGCCCAGTTGCCCTGCGCTTCGAGGCCGAACACCCAGTTGCTGGCCTGCCAGCGATAGCCGATCTGACCGCCGGCCGTAGCGCCGCTTGCGGTGTGGGAGCCTTCAGCGACGGGACCGCCGGGGACCCCGAGGACGTTGTACAAGTCCCAGCGCTGGTCGGACCAGCCGCCGCCGCCGTTGGCACCGATATAGAAGCCGGTCCAGTTGTAGACAGCGGCCATCGGCACCGGCGGTGCCTTGGTGTACGGACGGGCCGCGAGATCGGCGGCCGAAGCAGCGCCGGCGGACAGCATGAACAGAGCGGTAGTTGCGAGGGCGATTTTCTTCATTGGTTCAAGTTCCTCTTCATTCCAAACACGTGCGATTCGAACTTGGGCATTTCTCTACAGGCAACCTCTGCGCAAGTCCGTCACCCATCCGCAACAGTGGCGAAGGATCGAAGCTGCGATGGAACTTGAGAAGCTTTGGAGGTGCTCGCGACGGTTCCAGTTCCGATGCGTCGTCGCGCAAAATTTTGACTTAGATTCAAATACTAAGCGATTCACGGCGGCGTGCCGCAAGCATGTCGAAAACGCGGTCCGATCGCCACAATTGCGGCGCGCCTTGGAGCGCTAGCGATCACAAGCTAAGGTTTACGCCGGGTTAAAAATGCCGGAAGCAGCGTTGGCTTCGTGCAAAAGATAACCTGCTGTTAACCGGCAGCACTGGCGCGCGCTCATGAGAGAGGCCTGAGCCTCCGGTGTCACGCCGAGATCCGCACACCTCGGTCATGACAAAGTCCAGAGAAGCGCCGATCGGAAATTTCCCGATCAGTACCTGGCGACGAGGCCGCCCCATTTGTAGTTGACGGTCACCCGCAGCATGTCTTCGACGAAGCGCTGGCTCTGGGTGATGGTGGTGGTGGGTAAAAGGCCGGTGAGGTCGACGGCAGTGACCGATGAGCGGCCGAGGTCCATGTGAAGATACTCGAGGCCGACATTCCAGTTGCCGAATGCCTTTGCGATGCCGGCGCCCGCGGCCCAGCCGACCCGGGTCTCGCTCCGGCTTCCAGCGAAGGAAAGGTTGGTGCAGCCGAAACCACCGGGCGTACAGGCAAAGCCGATGGTGCTCTTGGTTTCGCCGTAGGCAAGACCGCCGGTGCCGTAGAAGAGCCAGTCGTTTGCGGCAAAGCCTAGTTTGCCTCGAACCGTACCGAACCAATTGATGCGCGCCGACAGGCTTTCGTCGGCGTTTGCTCCCGTCGTGACCGGCGTGGTCACCAAGCGCCTCGCCTTGAAATCCGCGGCCTGGATATCGGCCACGATGCCGATGACCCATGTCCCGAATTGCTTGTCGTAGCCGATTTGCCCTCCGCCGAAGACGCCATCGGGGCGAAGGTTCGGGAACAAATTCCCGTTGGCGAGCGGCGCGTTTGCGCTAAGGAACTCGCCGATATTGCCGGCATTTCCAGGATTGACAAACGACAGACGGGGATCGGTGTTCTCGCCCCAGCCATATCCGACGTTGCCGCCGATGTAGAAGCCGGTCCAGTCATAGACCGCAGCAACCGGCGGCGGCGCCTTGGCGTAGGGGCGGGCCGCCAGCTCTGCTGCTGATGCAGCACCCACAAACAGGACGGAAGCAGCAGCAACTGACAGCGCGATCTTCTTCATTGGGAATGTCTCAAATTGAAGCGAACGGATCAAAAACTGCAGCTAGTCTATAGCTGTGCTTCCTCGGATAGCGAGTGGCGCGCATACAACAGCTTCCCACAATCGAAGGTGAGCACGATCAGCCGCGCTCATCCGTCGCAATGGCTGGCCGTCGAGCCGGTCTCCAAATTTCCTCAATTATTCAATAGTTAGGCGGGGTCCGTCGATTGACTGGCGCTGGCTCGGGCATGGCATGCCCGCCGCAGGATGGGCGCGTTGACGGCCTTCCGGCCGTGCGCCAAGCTTGACCAGGAGAACAAAGCCAAGACGCCATGCTCCGTGCCGAGGACAACAAATTCCTGACCGAGAGCGGATCGGGTACGCCGATGGGCGAGCTCTTGCGCCGGTTCTGGCTGCCGGTTTTGCTCTCCGAAGAACTGCCCGGGCCCGATGGCGAGCCGAAGAAGATCACCGTGCTCGGCGAGGAGTTGCTCGCGTTCCGCGATACGCGGGGCATCGTCGGCGTCATCGAGCAGCATTGTCCGCACCGAGGGGCCAATCTCTGGCTCGGCCGCAACGAGGAATGCGGCATCCGCTGCGTCTATCACGGTTGGAAGTTCGACACTGAGGGTCGCTGCGTCGACATGCCGACCTCCTATTCCGATCTCAACGCCAAGGACCACATCCGCATCAAGTCCTATCCGGTGCGCGAATGGGGCGATATGATCTGGGCCTATATGGGACCGGCCGGCGAACTGCCGGAATTGCCGGCGCTGGAAATGGCGCTGCTGCCGCCTTCGCACCGCTACGTCTCCAAGAAATGGCAGGACTGCAACTGGGTGCAGGCGCTGGAAGGCTCGATCGACACCGCGCATTTCACCTTCGCCCATCTCGCCTTCGACAAGGAAGAGAACGAGATCCTCGACATCAAGAAGCACTTCGTGAATCCGCTGGCGCGCGTGTCGACCGATCACATGCGCTGGATCGCCGAGGACCCTCGCCCGGTGATCAGGATCAATCCGCACGATGCGGGGCTGACGATCGCCGGCGGAAGGCTCACCGGGTCGGACAACATCTACTGGCGCATCGCGCAGTTCCTCATGCCCGTGCATGCTTATGCGCCGAGCGCGATGCCGGGAGAGAACATTTTCGGCCAGAGCTTCGTGCCGGTCACAGACACCAATTGCTGGATCTACACCTACGCATGGAATCCGGAGCGGCCGATCACTCCGGCCGAGCGTGATGCCTACGACCGCGGCAACGGCGTCATCGCGGAGGTCGACGAGAACTATGTTCCGCTGCGCCACAAGGGCAACGACTATCTGATTGATCGCAAGCTGCAGAAGACCAAAAGCTACACCGGCATCAAGGGCGTCTCCGAGCAGGACGCGGCGGTGCAGGACAGCCAAGGCCCGATCGCCGACCGCAGCCGCGAGCATCTCGGTCCCACCGACCTCGGCATCATGCATTTCCGGAAGGTGGTAATGGAGGCGGCGCGCGCGCTGCAGCAGGGCGAGCCGCCGTCACAGTTGAAGCACCAGGACCGTTACGCCGTGCGCTCCGGCGCCTGCGTTACCAGCAAGACCAAAGACCTGACAGCGGTGATGATCGAGCGGTTCGGTGATCCGGCGGGCTTCGTCGGACCGTCCCGGATCGCGGCGGCGGGGTAGGCTGTGGCGCAGGACAGGCAGGATAATTCTCTGCGGGGTGCGGCATCGCGCGGCTGGGCCCGCTTTGCCGCGTTGCTTCTCGCATCGGCGCTTGTTCCGGCCGGCGGTGTTCAGGCGGCGGCGAACCAAGTCGCAGCAGCTGCATCGGCGACGGCATCGACCGCGCCGGCCGTCTCGAAATGCGATCGCAGCAAATTCCGCATCATCCTCGACGTCGGGCACAGCGCTGAATCCCACGGCGCGCTAAGCGCGCGTAATGTCCCCGAGTTCGAATTCAATCTCAATCTCGGCAGGCGCATCGAGGAGCGGCTGAAGACGGATGGATTCGCCGAGACCATGCTGATGGTGACGGAAGGCAAGGCGCGCCCGAGTCTGATGACCAGGGTGGCGAGAGCCAACCGGACGGGTGCCGATCTCTTTCTGTCGATACACCACGATTCCGTGCCCGGCATCTATGCGGAAAGCTGGGTGTTCCAGGGCAAGAAGAGCCAGTTCAACGACCTGTTCGGCGGGTACTCGGTATTCGTCTCCAAGCTCAACCCGCACTACCGGGACAGTCTGCAATTTGCCCGCCTGCTCGGTAGCCAGATGGCCTCGAAAGACCTGCAATTCGCCCGCCAGTATGACCAGTGGTTCATGGGCAAGTTCCAGCGGGAGTTGCTGGATATCGACGCGGGCGTCTATCGCTACGATCAGCTCATCGTGCTCAGGATGACGAAGATGCCGGCCGTGCTGCTTGAGAGCGGCTCCATCATCAACCGCTACGAGGAACCGGTGATGGCCTCGGATGAGCACAAGAACAAGGTCGCCACGGCTGTATCGTCGGCAGCCGCGCAGTACTGCGAGGCGCGCGGCCCTGCGTCGCCGCAGGTGGCCCAGCCCGAGCCGAAGGCGTCGAAGCCTGCGCGCCGCGTGGCGGAGCCGCGCCTTGCTCAACCGAAGAAGCCTGCCTCGGGCCGCGCGGCGCACAAGCGCTGACGCCCGCCTACAGCGGAACCCCCCGGTATTCGCGGTTGGCGAGGCTCGCTTCCTCCAGATCGAGGTCGCGCTCGATCCGCCGCCGGGTCTCGTCGCTTATCTTGCCGTTGCGCAGCAGGGTGTGGATGCAGCGGCGTTCGATTCCGATCAGTTCGCGTGTCAGGTCGGCGCCGATGGCCGACACGTCGTGGGTGTCGGGATCGAGCGAGTCCGGCAACTGGCTGCTGCGTATCTCGTGCCGCGTGCGCAGGAGGTTGAGCACCGCTTCGGACATTTCCGGATCGTTGCTCCTGGCCTCGAGCGCTTGCAGCGCCGTATTCAGCGCGTCGCGCCGGGCGGCGATCTCGGCCTCGTGCT
>JAEZEU010000200.1 GCA_023432885.1 Pseudomonadota bacterium
ACGACGATGAGAGGCTTTTTCTTAACCGACATTTCCTGCTCTCATGAGGCTGAGCTTGATGAAGAGCCTGCCGTTCAGACCTCATTAACCCGGGTGTTCGACACTGCAATCTTGCAGTGCGGTACCCGGCACTCCCTTGGGTTCCCCCGACATTTAGCCCGGCTTTCCCGGGAAAATTCGGCTCTCTTGCGTTCCGTCCTCTCTAGCAGAAGGCCGGGCCAAGACAAGAACCAAGGGATCGACAAGCGGGGTCTCTATTTTCGCAGCTGCAACAGGGGATTTGGGGTTTTGGCGTAAGACAAACGGGCCGGCTCACGAAGTTGAGCTGCCGCGTTCTCGGGTGGGAGACGAGTGGAATGGGGTTGGGACGTTTCGGTGCGGTGGTTGTGCTGGCGACCATGCTGGTGGTTGCTCCGGGCGTCGGCCATGCAGCCAAGGATTCGGTGTCGGTCACCAGCGGCCTGCCTATCCCGCGCTATGTCAGTCTCAAGTCCGATCATGTGAACGTTCGTGCCGGCCCGACCAAGGACAATGACGTGGCCTGGGTCTATACCCGCGCCGGCCTGCCCGTGGAGATCACGGCCGAGTTCGAGAACTGGCGGCGGGTGCGCGATTCCGAGGGCGCCGAAGGCTGGGTCTATCACTCCTTGCTGTCAGGCCGCCGCACGGCCGTCGTCACGATGAAGAGCAAGGACGAATTCGCGCCGCTTTACGACCGCGCTGATCCTGCGAGCGCAGTTGCAGCAAAGCTGCAGGCCGGCGTCGTCGCACAGGTGAAGAAATGTTCGAACGGCTGGTGCCGCGTCAGCGGCAACGGCTTTGACGGCTGGATCGAGCAACAGCGCCTGTGGGGTGTCTACGCCGACGAAAAGGTGGACTGATACTCGCTATCCTCCGGCGAAAGAACCCATAGCCACATGCCGTCGTATCGACGCACGCTGTGGCTCCAGCGAAGTCAACATCAAGATTTGGGATGATGGGTGCCGGCATTCGCCGGCACGACGGCTAGCTTTGCCGTTATCAGCGCTTCTTGCGCAGGCGCACTACCATGTCGACGCGCGCGATCTCGTAGCCCTCGGGTACGTCAGGCATCTTGGAAAGCACCAGATGCGGGTCGGGAATGTCGACCAGCTCGTGATTGTTCTCCAGATAGAAGTGGTGGTGCGCCGTCACGTTGGTATCGAAGTAGGTCTTGGTGCCGTCGACGCTGACCTGGCGCAGCAGGCCCGCATCGGTGAGCTGGTTGAGTGTGTTGTAGACGGTCGCGAGCGACACCGGGACCTTGGCCAGCGTCGCTTCCTCGTAGAGCATTTCCGCGGTGAGGTGCCGCGCGCCCTTCCCGAAAAGGAGCCAGCCCAAAGCCATGCGCTGGCGAGTGGGACGCAATCCCGCGGCCTGCAGCATTTCGTTGACGTCATGCCACGGGCAACCGGTCAGCGCCGGCTGGTGCCCAGCCGGGCGTGCCGCCGCATGGTCCGAGTCGTCGTTGCGGGTCGTTGCGTCGTTGCTATCCAAGGTCGGGCCCGTACTCGTACTTCCAGCACTAGTTCGCTGGAATATAGAGGGAAATGCCTCAGATGCAAGTTTTTCGCAACTAGAACTTGACCAAGGTTAAGCGGAACGTTGCGAATGGCGCGGCGATTTACCCAGCATCCGCACTTTGCCGCCTGCGAACGGCTATGTTACAGAGCGCCTGATCCGAGCCATGCGATTTCGGCAATGGCCAATGCCGGTTCCGGCAGGGCGTCAGGCCCCTGTGCGGCCTGTCGGGTGACGGTACGCTTCGCCCGCGGGCTGCTATCCCTGCCAAAACGCGCAATCGGGAATTCGAGAGGTTTTGAGACGATGCTCAATCGGCGCAACGGCTATGAGTATGAGGATTTGCTGGCCTGCGGGCGGGGCGAAATGTTCGGCCCCGGCAACGCCCAGTTGCCCCTGCCGCCGATGCTGATGTTCGACCGCATCAGCGAGATCACTGATGCCGGCGGCGAGTACGGCAAGGGGCTGGTCCGGGCCGAACTCGATGTTACGCCGGATCTCTGGTTTTTCGGGTGCCATTTCAAGAACGATCCTGTCATGCCGGGCTGCCTGGGACTCGACGCACTGTGGCAGATGGTCGGCTTCTATCTCGGCTGGATCGGCGGCGAGGGCCGTGGACGGGCATTGGGCCTGAGCGAATTGAAGTTTTCGGGCCAGGTGCTGCCGCATGCGCGCAAGGTCGTCTACCAGACGGACATCAAGCGCGTGATGCGTGGAAAGCTGGTGCTGGGCATTGCCGACGGGTGGCTTTCCATGGACGGCGAGATTATCTATCGCGCAAAGGATTTGAAGGTCGGCCTGTTCAAGCAGGGCAGCGAACCGTAGCCCGGCAATTGAACTTATCTTCAGGCTATCACACAAAGACGAACGGACAGGGCGAGGCGAATATGAGGCGGGTTGTCATTACGGGGATGGGCATTGTCTCGTCCATCGGAAACAACACCCAGGAAGTGCTGTCGAGCCTGCACGAGGCGAGGTCCGGCATCACCCATGCCGCGAAATACAAGGAGCTCGGCTTCCGTTCGCAGGTGCAGGGTGCGCCGACCCTCAATCCCGCCGAGGTGATCGATCGCCGCGCCATGCGCTTTTTGGCGGAAGGCGCGGCGTGGAATCACGTCGCGATGGAGCAGGCGATCCAGGATTCCGGCCTCGAGCCGGCGGAAGTTTCCAATGTTCGCACCGGCATCATCATGGGTTCGGGCGGCCCCTCGACGCGAACGCTGGTGGAAGCCGCCGACATCGCGCGCACCAAGGGACCGAAGCGAGTCGGTCCGTTCGCGGTGCCCAAGGGCATGTCGTCCACGGCGTCGGCCACGCTCGCGACCTGGTTCAAGATCAAGGGCGTGAACTATTCGATCTCCTCGGCCTGCGCGACGTCGAACCATTGCATCGGCAATGCCTATGAGACGATCCAGATGGGCAAGCAGGACGTCATCTTCGCCGGCGGCTGTGAAGAGCTCGACTGGACATTGTCGGTGCTGTTTGACGCCATGGGCGCGATGTCCTCGAAATACAACGACACGCCGTCCACCGCCTCGCGCCCCTACGACATCAACCGCGACGGCTTTGTCATCGCCGGCGGCGCGGGCGTCGTCGTTCTCGAAGAGCTCGAGCATGCCAAGGCGCGCGGCGCGCGCATCTATGCCGAGCTGGTCGGCTATGGCGCAACGTCGGACGGCTACGACATGGTGGCGCCGTCGGGCGAGGGCGCCGAGCGCTGCATGCGCATGGCGCTGGAAACGGTGAAGACGCCGGTCGACTACATCAATCCGCACGCCACCTCGACGCCGGCCGGCGATCCCCCGGAGATCGAAGCGATCCGCAAGGTGTTCGGCGTCGGCGACAAGTGCCCGCCGATCTCGGCGACCAAGGCGCTCACCGGCCACTCGCTGGGCGCCACCGGTGTGCAGGAAGCGATCTATTCGCTGCTGATGATGAACAACGGTTTTATCTGCGAGAGCGCCCACATCACGGACCTCGATCCGGTCTTCGCCGACATGCCGATCGTGCGCAAGCGCATCGACAACGCCAAGCTCGGCACGGTACTGTCGAACTCCTTCGGCTTCGGGGGCACCAACGCCACGCTGGTGTTCAAGCGGATGGATGCTTGAGGCGGTTCGCAGGCCAATAATTCAGGTGTCATCGTCAGGGCCGGGCTTGTCCCGGCCATCCACGTCTTGATACTGGGCTGAGAGAGTCGTGGATGCCAGGGACAAGTCCCGCACACGACGCAGAGAAAGGGCGACAATGACAGGCCTGATGCAGGGAAAACGCGGTCTGATCATGGGCATTGCCAATGATCACTCCATCGCCTGGGGTATTGCCCAGTCCCTCAAGGCACAGGGCGCCGAGCTTGCCTTCACCTACCAGGGCGAAGCGCTGGGCAAGCGCGTCAAGCCGCTTGCGGATCAGCTCAAGGTCGACACCGTGCTGCCGTGCGATGTCGAGGACCTCGCCAGTGTCGACGCCGTGTTCGAGGCGCTGCGCGTCAAATGGGGCGGTCTCGACTTTCTCGTGCACGCGATTGGCTTCTCCGACAAGAACGAGCTGAAGGGTCGCTACGCCGACACAACGCGCGCGAATTTCTCGCGCACCATGGTCATTTCCTGCTTCTCCTTCACCGAGCTTGCCAAGCGCGCGGCCGATCTGATGCCCGAGACCGGCGGTGCGATGATCACGCTCACCTTCGGCGGTTCGGAGCGGGCAATGCCGAACTATAACGTCATGGGCGTCGCCAAGGCCGCGCTCGAAGCCTCCGTGCGCTATCTCGCCGTTGATTTCGGCCCGCGCAACATCCGCGTCAACGCACTCTCCGCCGGTCCGATCCGCACGCTTGCCGGCTCCGGAATCGGTGACGCGCGCGCCATGTTCGCGTTCCAGCAAAAGAACTCGCCGCTCGGCCGCGGCGTGACGCTGGAGGAGCTCGGCGGCTCGGCGCTGTATCTGTTGTCCGACCTCTCTGGCGGCGTCACCGGAGAGGTGCACTATGTCGATTGCGGCTACAACATCATCTCGATGCCGCGGCCGGAAACGCTGAAGCCGGAAAAGGAATAAGCGGGCGTCTTCACCCGCGCATGCGGGTGATTATTCCTGAGACATCAGCGATAGATCGATAGGCTGCGGCGTGCTGGATGCCCCGCCTTCGCGGGGCATGACAACCGGCGGCATCTACCCCGCCGCGATCTTCTCGGCGTGCTGGAATGCCGGGCGCGCCATGCAGCGCGCGATATAGGCCTCGAACGACGGCCGCGACGGGATCATTTTGAACAGCCGCACGCCGAAATTCAGGCCCGAGCCGATCACGATGTCGGCGGCGGTGAAATTTTCCCCGAGCAGCCACGGCCCCTTCTCGAGCGCCGCATCGAGCACGTCGACCACCCGCTGCGCATCGCCCCAGCCGGCGGCGACCGGGTTCATCTCGATCTTGGTGGCAAGTTGCACCATCGCAGGCTCGATGCAGCTCGGCCCGAAGAACAGCCAATACAGATATTTCGCCCGCGAGGGATCGGCGAGCGGCGGGGCGAGCCTGGCGTCCGGATAACGCTCGGCGACATAGGCGCAGATCGCAGCAGCCTCCGCCAGCGTCGCCTCACCATCCCTGAGCGCCGGTACCTTTCCCATCGGATTGATCGCGAGATATTCCGGCGCCCGCTGCGCGCCGGTCGAAATGTCGGTCAGCACGCGCTCATAGGGCTGACCGGTCTCTTCCATGAGCCACAGTGCGGTGAACGAGCGCGAACGCGGCGACCAGTAGAGCTGCATCATCGATCCATTTCCTCTTTTTTCCAGCGATAACGTTTCACCATGAAGCCGGTCGCCTACGCTCCATCCAGACGCGGGCGACCTCGTCATATCGTGCGGCAGCGCTGGGCGGATGATCGGGTCTGACATCGCAGCCTTGTCCGCCAGGGCAAACCGCGATGCAAGCATCAAGCAGGCCGTTCGGCCCGTTGCGGGCGTGCGGCGCCATTGCGGCCGCGAGACTTGCCGGCCGACAGTCCAACGACCTCGGAGATCTGCATCAGTTGCCGGGCAAGCGGGCTGCGCTTGCGCCAGACCATGCCGATGGTCCGCGATGGCTGCGGGTTCTTGAAGCGCGCGACCGACACGGCCGCCGAGCGCGTTTCCACGGCGACCGCCATTTCCGGGATCAGGGTGACGCCGACGCCGGCGCTCACCATCTGCACCAGGGTCGAAAGCGAATTGGCGTCCAAAAGCTCGCGCGGCGAGGAGTGCATCTTGCAGAACGAGAGGGCCTGGTTGCGGAAGCAGTGGCCCTCCTCCAGCAGCAATAGCCGCATCTCGCGCAGCATTTCGCGGCTGGGTACCGGGGCTCCCTCGTCCTTGCGGGGCCGCACCAGCAAGAAATTCTCTTTGAAAAGGGCAACTTCGGTCAGCGAGGGTTCCGAGACCGGCAACGCGACCACTGCGGTATCGAGGCGCCCCTCGGAAATTTCCTTGATCAGCTTCGGCGTCAGCGCCTCGCGCACCTGGATATCGAGTTCCGGATGCATCCGCGTGAGGTCGCCGATGATGCGAGGCAGCAGGTAGGGCGCGACAGTCGGAATCATGCCAAGGCGCAACCGCCCGGCGAAGCGGTTGCGCGAGGCGCGCGCGAAATCGCCGAGTTCGTCGACCGATCGCAGGATGTCGCGGACGCGCTGGATCAGTTCCTCGCCGAGCCGGGTCAGCGTAACCTGCCGCGCGTTGCGCTCCAGCAGCGCTCCGCCGAGCGCTTCTTCCATTTCCTTGATCTGCATCGACAACGCAGGTTGCGAAATCGAGCATGCGTCGGCGGCGCGGCCGAAGTGTCCATGTCGCGCCAGCGCATCGAAATACCGGAGCTGTCGCAGGGTAACGTTCATCATCAGAATAACTTATTGGATCGATCATTAAAATCAACTTCCCCTGATCGGTTGCGCCGCTTAGATTGCCTCCAATCTTTTCGAGAAGCGGCCACTTAAGGAGGTCCACCATGGATGACGTAACCAAAACCAAATGCCCGTTCGCGGGCACACGCGGATATTCGAATCGTGACTGGTGGCCGGACGCGCTGGACGTCTCTGTTCTCCATCGGAATTCCAACCTGTCGGATCCGATGGGCAAGACGTTCGACTACGCCAAGGAGTTCAAGTCTCTCGACATCGACGCAGTGATCAAGGACCTGCACAAGCTGATGACCAATTCGCAGGAATGGTGGCCGGCCGACTTCGGTCACTATGGCGGCCTGATGATCCGCATGGCGTGGCATAGCGCGGGCACCTACCGCATCACCGATGGGCGCGGCGGCGCCGGTGCGGGGCAGCAGCGTTTCGCGCCGCTGAACAGCTGGCCGGATAACGCCAACCTCGACAAGGCGCGGCGCCTGTTGTGGCCGATCAAGCAAAAATACGGCCAGAAAATCTCCTGGGCTGACCTGATGATTCTCGCCGGCAACGTCGCGCTGGAATCGATGGGCTTCAAGACGTTCGGCTTTGCCGGCGGCCGCGTCGACGTCTGGGAGCCGGAAGAGCTTTATTGGGGGCCGGAAGGCACGTGGCTGGGCGACGAGCGCTACAGCGGCGAGCGCCAGCTGGCGGAGCCGCTCGGCGCCGTGCAGATGGGCCTCATCTACGTCAATCCGGAAGGTCCGAACGGCAATCCGGATCCGGTCGCAGCCGCCAAGGACATCCGCGAAACCTTCTTCCGCATGGCGATGAACGACGAAGAGACCGTTGCCCTCATTGCCGGCGGCCACTCCTTCGGCAAGACCCACGGCGCCGGCGATCCGTCGCTGGTGGGACCGGCCCCTGAAGCCGGTGCGCTGGAAGACCAGGGTCTCGGCTGGAAGAGCAAGTACGGCACCGGTCTCGGTGCCGACTCCATCACCGGTGGCCCCGAAGTCACCTGGACGCAGACGCCCACCAAGTGGAGCAATCTGTTCTTCAAGAACCTGTTCGAGAACGAGTGGGAGCTGACCCAGAGCCCGGCCGGTGCGAAGCAGTGGAAGGCCAAGGGTGCCGAAGCCACGATCCCCGACGCCTTCGATCCCACGAAGAAGCATGTGCCGACCATGCTGACCACCGACCTGTCGCTGCGCTTCGATCCGGCCTATGAGAAGATATCGCGGCGCTTCTACGAGAATCCGGACCAGTTCGCCGATGCGTTCGCGCGTGCCTGGTTCAAGCTCACGCATCGCGACATGGGTCCCCGCGCGCGCTATCTCGGCAAGCTCGTGCCGAAGGAAGTGCTGATCTGGCAGGATCCCATCCCGCGCGTCGATCACCCGCTGATCACGGAGAAGGACGCCGCGGCCCTCAAGGATAAGCTCGTCTCGGCCCTGTCGGTGCCGCAGCTGGTCTCGACCGCCTGGGCCTCGGCATCGACATTCCGCGGGTCGGACAAGCGAGGCGGCGCCAATGGCGCGCGCATTCGCCTCAGCCCGCAGAAGGATTGGGAAGTGAACAATCCGGCTGAACTGGCCAAGGTGCTGAAGAAGCTCGAAACCATCCAGGCCGACTTCAACAAGTCAGCCAAGGGCGGCAAGAGGATATCGCTTGCCGACCTGATCGTCCTCGGCGGCTGCGCCGCAATCGAGAAGGCGGCGAAGGCCGCCGGTATCGACGTGAAGGTGCCGTTCACGCCGGGCCGCATGGATGCCTCACAGGAGCAGACGGACGTCGAATCCTTCGCGGCCCTCGAGCCGCGTGCGGATGGCTTCCGCAACTTCATCGGCAGCAAGCGGCAGTTCATGAAACCGGAAGAGGCCCTGGTGGACCGCGCACAATTGCTGCGGCTCACCGGACCGGAGATGACGGTGCTGGTCGGTGGCTTGCGCGTGCTCGGCGCCAATACCGGCGGGTCCAAGCAAGGCGTCTTCACCAAGAAGGTGGGTACCTTGAGCAACGACTTCTTCGTCAACCTGCTCAGCATGGCCACGGAATGGCAGCCGACCGGTGAAAATTCGTACGAGGGCCGGGACCGCAAGACCAAGGACGTCAAGTGGACCGCCAGCCGCGTCGACCTGATCTTCGGCTCCCACTCGCAGCTCCGCGCCTTTGCGGAAGTCTATGCCTGCGCCGATTCGAAGGAGAAGTTCGTGAAGGACTTCGTCGCGGCGTGGACCAAGGTGATGAACGCCGATCGCTTCTAGAAACAGGCGACGGTTCGATAGGAAGCCGGGTGCGGGGGTTATCCTGCACCCGGCCTTTTTTTTGGCTAAACGCCGAGCGTGCCGGCCTTGGCGGCGGCGTAGCGCTCGCCGATCGCCTTCCAGTTCACCGTATTCCACCATGCCTTGAGATAATCGGCGCGGCGGTTCTGGTAGTTGAGGTAATAGGCGTGCTCCCACACGTCGTTGCCGAGCAGCGCGCGCTTGCCGTCCATCATGGGGTTGTCCTGGTTGGCACGGGTTTCGATCGCGAGCTTGCCGTCCTTGCTGACGGTGACGAATACCCAGCCGGAGCCGAACACCCGCCCGCCTGCGGCATTGAAATCGGTCTGCATCTTTTCGAGACCGCCGAGATCGCGATCGATGGCGGCGAGCACATCGCCTTCCGCCTTGCCGCCGTTCGGGCCCATGATTTGCCAGAACATGGTGTGGTTGGCGTGGCCGCCCAGATTGTTGCGCACGCCGGTGCGGATCGCCTCCGGCACGCCGTTGAGATTGGCGAGCACATCCGGAATCGGCTTTTCGGCAATCTGCGGATTGTCCTTGGCGAAATTGTTGGCGTTGGTGACATAGGCCTGATGGTGCCGGCCATGATGGATCTCCATCGTCTTGGCATCGATATGCGGCTCCAGTGAATTGGCCGGGTAAGGCAGCGGATCGAGCTTGAAGGGGCCGGCAGGAGGCGTCTGTGCCTGCGCGAAAACGATGCGGGGCGCGGCGGCAGCGGCAACGATGCCGGTCGCGGCGAACATGAGCTTGCGCCGGGATATGGTTGACATTGGGTTCTCCTGTCAGGGTCGGGTCTGCTGGCGAACGCGCCAGAATGCGATCAATTACGAGGAATGGATGACACCGGGTTTCACAAAGCTGGCGGCAGCCTGCGGCGGATTCGCTCATGACCATCCTCATGACCATCCTATGGTCGCCGCAGGCGCTGGAACAAACAAAAAGGGCGGCCTTTCGACCGCCCTTTCCGGATTGTGATTTGCCAAAGCCTACTCGCCGGCCGCTTCGCGCGGCGTCGGCTCCTCGGCCGACTTGCCGTCCTTGGCCTTCGCTTCGAGGTCCTCGCCGGTCGTCTGGTCGACCGCCTTCATCGACAGGCGGGTCTTGCCGCGATCGTCGAACCCGAGCAGCTTGACCTTGACCTTGTCGCCTTCCTTGACGACGTCGGAGGTCTTCTGCACGCGGTTCGCGGCGAGCTGGCTGATATGCACGAGGCCGTCGCGGGCGCCGAAGAAGTTCACGAAGGCGCCGAACTCCATCACCTTGACGACGGTGCCCTCATAGATCTGGCCGATTTCCGGATCGGAAGCGATCGACTTGATCCACTTGATGGCGGCTTTCATCGCCTCGCCGTCGTTGGAAGCGACCTTTACGGTGCCGTCGTCCTCGATGTTGATCTTGGCGCCGGTCTTTTCCACGATTTCGCGGATCACCTTGCCGCCGGTGCCGATCACTTCGCGGATCTTGTCGGTGGCGATCTTGAAGGTCTCGATGCGCGGCGCATATTCGCCGAGCTCGGCGCGGGCCGCGGTAAGCGCCTTGGCCATTTCGCCCAGGATGTGCACGCGGCCTTCCCTGGCCTGGGCGAGCGCGACGCGCATGATCTCTTCGGTGATGCCCTCGATCTTGATGTCCATCTGCAGCGAGGTGATGCCACCCTCGGTGCCCGCAACCTTGAAGTCCATGTCGCCGAGATGGTCCTCGTCGCCGAGGATGTCGGACAGCACGGCAAAGCGCTGATCCTCAAGGATCAGGCCCATGGCGATGCCCGCGGTCGGCCGCTTCAGCGGCACGCCGGCATCCATCAGCGCCAGCGATGCGCCGCAGACGGTCGCCATCGACGAGGAGCCGTTGGACTCGGTGATCTCCGACACCGCGCGGATGGTGTAGGGGAATTCATGGTGCGGCGGCAGCATCGGATGGATCGCGCGCCAGGCGAGCTTGCCATGGCCGATGTCACGCCGTTTCGGGCTGCCGACACGGCCGGTCTCGCCGACCGAGAAGGGCGGGAAGTTGTAGTGCAGCAGGAACGTCTCTTTATACGTTCCCGACAGCGCGTCGATGTACTGTTCGTCCTCGCCGGTGCCGAGCGTGGCCACCACCAGCGCCTGGGTCTCGCCGCGGGTGAACAGCGCCGAACCGTGGGCGCGCGGCAGCACCCCGACTTCGGCGACGATGTTGCGGACCGTCTTGACGTCACGGCCGTCGATGCGGTGGCCGGTGTCGAGGATGTTCCGGCGAACGATCTTGGCCTCGATCTCCTTGAACACGTCGGCGACACGGAGTTTGTCGTATCGGGGCTCCTGGCCTTCCGGGAAGAAGTGCGCCATCGCCTTTTCCTTGGCGGCGCCGACCGCGGCATAGCGCTCCTGCTTGATCGCGATGCCGTACGCCTTGCGCAGGTCCTGCTCGACCAGGCCGAGCATTTCCTTCTCGATCTCGGAGTTGTCGATGACCGTGACCTCGCGCGGCTCCTTGGCCGCCTTCTCCGCGAGCTCGATAATCGCGTTGATCACCGGCTGGAAGTGGCGGTGGCCGAACATGACCGCGCCGAGCATGACGTCTTCGCTCAGCTCCTTGGCCTCCGATTCAACCATCAGCACGGCATCGGCCGTGCCGGCGACCACGAGGTCGAGCTGCGTGTCGGTCATCTCGTCGAGCGTCGGGTTAAGGATGAACTCGTCATTGGCAAAGCCGACGCGGGCAGCACCGATCGGGCCCTTGAAGGGAACGCCCGACAGCGTCAGCGCGGCGGAGACCGCAACCATCGCCAGAATGTCGGGATCGTTTTCCATATCGTGCGACAGCACATTGACGATCACCTGGGTCTCGTTGCGCCAGCCGTCAACGAACAGCGGACGAATCGGGCGGTCGATCAGGCGGGAGACCAGCGTCTCCTTTTCGCTCGGCCGTCCCTCGCGCTTGAAGTAGCCGCCGGGGATGCGGCCCGCGGCATAGGCTTTCTCCTGGTAGTCGACGGTGAGCGGCAGGAAGTCGACGCCTTCGCGCGGGCTCTTCGCCGCCACTACGGTCGCGAGCACGACGGTCTCGCCATAGGTCGCGAGCACGGCGCCATCGGCCTGCCGGGCTATTTTTCCGGTCTCAAGCTTGAGGGGACGTCCACCCCAGTCGATTTCCACGGAATGCTTGTTGAACATATTCGTCTTCTTTCATGGGTTCACGAGAGAGCGTGCGCCCAAAAACAAAAAGACCATGCGCAAGATTGCGAGACGCTGATCGGTATTCGATCAGCGCCTGGCGATCCTGCCATGGTCTTGATGTTTCGGATGGCGTCCATCCTCTCGTCAGTCTCGGGCATCTTGCCCTGCCCAGCGGCCGGATTGCTGCTGGACGCTACTTCGCATGACCCGTCGTTCTTCTCCGGGTCATGGTCTTGCGCATGATCGTCTTTCGCGAATCGAAAGCTGGATCCTCCGGAAGATCATGCAAAAACGCGCGCCGACGGCGCGCGTATGACGTGCTCAGCGACGGATGTTGTGCTTTTCGAGCAGCGCCTTGTAACGCGCCTCGTCCTTCTTCTTCAGGTAGTCGAGAAGGGCACGGCGCGTCGACACGAGCTTCAATAGGCCACGGCGGGAGTGATTGTCCTTCACGTGGGTCTTGAAATGTTCAGTGAGGCTGTTGATGCGTTCCGACAGGATCGCGACCTGGACCTCGGGAGAGCCGGTATCGCCGGCCTTGGTGGCGTTGGTCTTGATGACTTCCGCTTTGCGTTGCGCGGTAATCGACATCGTCAAACACTTCCATTGTTGCGACCGGAACTGGCGACCAGCCCGGTCAGGTTGAACACGCGCTTGGGGATGAGTTCGCCATTGCCAAGCTCGGCAAGCGCCAAAAGCCGGCCTGCCACCGTGACATAGACTGTGCCGCTACTATTGGGCGCATCCCGTCCGCGCAACAAAACGGCCTGGCCCCGATGGAGCCTTGCCGCATCAGCCCGTGTGACGGCCAGTGCCGGGATGTCGTCCAGCGCGGTCTCAACGGGCAAGAGCGCCTCGGCGAGGCTACCCTCGCCGGACGCGGCTCTATTGCACAAAGCCTCCAATTCTTCCAGCGAAATCATGTCCGTTTCGGTAAACGGGCCGACCAGGGTCCGGCGCAGCGCGCAGATATGGCCGAAACAGCCCAGAATCCGGCCGATATCGCGGGCAAGCGCCCGGACATAGGTGCCCTTGCCGCACTCGGCTTCGAACACGGATCTGTCTCTATCAGATTGTTCTACAAGGGATAATTGGTGGATCTCGACCGGCCGGGGAGCCAGCTCCACCTGCTCGCCGTCGCGCGCCAGGTCATAGGCCCGCTCGCCTTGCACCTTGATGGCCGAATATTGCGGGGGGATCTGCTCGATCAGGCCGGTGAAACGGGGCAAGAGTGCTGAAATTGCCTCCGCGCCGGGGCGCAGGTCGCTGGTCTTGACCACCCGGCCCTCGGTGTCGTCGGTGTCGCGTTCCTCGCCCCAGCACACCGTGAAACGGTAGCGCTTGCGGCCGTCCATCACGAAGGGAACCGTCTTGGTGGCTTCGCCCAGCGCAATCGGTAGTCCGCCCGAAGCGAGCGGATCGAGCGTGCCGGCATGTCCCGCGCGTTTGGCGTTGAACAGGCGCTTCACCACGGCGACGGCTTGCGTCGAAGTCATGCCGATCGGCTTGTCGAGCACGACCCAGCCGTGGACGTCGCGGCGATCGCGCTTCACCTGCTGCTGCTTGCCCGCGCGCGGATCGTTGTTGGTGCGGCGCGGCTCGCTACGCGCGTCGGAAAAAATTTTTTCGTCTGCTTCGCGCGTTTGCGCGTTCTGCGCCTCGTGCGCGCTGTTCGCCGTTGTCACGGTCATTTTTCTTCGCCCTCTCCGGGTGCGAGGTCCCTCTGCACCGCAGGTGTTCGCAGTAATTTCTCGATCCGTTCCGCTTCGTCGAATCGCTCGTCGACGCGGAATCGAATCTCAGGTGCAAATTTCAGGTTAACGCGACGAGCGATCTCGCCGCGCAGATACTTCTTGTTGCGCTCGAGCGCTGCGAGCACGAGCTCGGTATCGCGTCCGCCGAGCGGCATGACATAGATCGTCGCAAGTCTTAAGTCTGGCGACATCCGCACTTCCGGCACGGTGATGATATGGCCTTCGAGGTCCGGATCATGCACGCTGCCATGGGCGAGAATGTCGGCCAGCGCATGCCGGACCAGCTCGCCGACCCGCAATTGCCGCTGCGAGCCGCCGGAAGCGGAGCCCTTCTTCTGATGGTGGCGAGGCATCTGCTAAAAATCCAACTTGCCGTCATCACCCGCGAACGCGGGTGATCCGGTATTCCGTGAACTAATTTGCTTCCGGGACTACTGGATGCCCCGCTTCCGCGGGGCATGACCGTCCAACAAAAAATCCAGTCGCTTTGTAAGATTCGGACTTACAGCGAGCGCTGGATCGTCTCCACACGATAGCACTCGATGACGTCACCGACACGCATGTCGTGGTAGCTCTCGAACGCCATGCCGCACTCCTGGCCGGCCTGCACTTCCTTCACTTCGTCCTTGAAGCGCTTCAGCGTCGACAGCTTGCCTTCGTGCACGACGACGTTGTCGCGAATGAGGCGGACATTGGCGCCGCGCTCGACGGTGCCGTCGGTGACGCGGCAGCCAGCGACCTTGCCGACCTTGGAAATGTTGAAGATTTCCAGGATCTGCGCATTGCCGAGCATGGTTTCGCGCAGCGTCGGCGCGAGCAGTCCCGACATCGCCTTTTTGATGTCGTCCACGAGATCGTAGATGATGTTGTAGTAGCGGATCTCGATGCCGTTGCGCTTGGCCGCCGCCGCCGCTTCCTTGTTGGCACGGACGGAGAAGCCGATGATCGCGGCGTTGAAGCCTTCCGCCAGGGTCACGTCGGACTCGGAGATGCCGCCGACGCCGGCATGCAGGATGCGGGCGGCGACTTCCTCGGTGCCGAGCTTTTCCAGCGAGCCCAGGATCGCCTCCAGCGAGCCCTGGACGTCCGCCTTGACGATCAGCGGGAATTCCTTGCGGCCTGCGGTCTTCAGCTGCGACATCATCTGCTCGAGCGAGCCGCGCATGCCCGAGATCGAGGCGGCGGCGTTCTCGCGCTTCTGATGCGCGCGGTAGCTGGTGACCTGGCGGGCGCGAGCCTCGTTCTCGACCACGGCGAGGCGGTCGCCGGCTTCCGGCGGGCCGTTGAAGCCGAGCACCTCGACCGGCACGGACGGGCCGGCCTCCTCGAGATTCTCGCCCTGGTCGGAGATCAGCGCTCGGACGCGGCCCATTTCTGCGCCGGCCACGATGATGTCGCCGATCCGGAGCGTGCCGCGCTGGACCAGCACGGTCGCAACCGGACCACGGCCGCGGTCGAGCTTGGCTTCGATCACGGTGCCTTCGGCCGGGCGATGCGAGTTGGTCTTCAGTTCCAGGATGTCGGCCTGCAGCGCTATCATTTCCAGGAGGCGGTCGAGATTGGTCTTGTTCTTGGCGGAAACCTCGACGTCGACGACATCACCGCCCAGCGATTCGACCTGCACCTCGTGCTGCAGCAGCTCGGTGCGCACGCGCTCGGGCCTGGCGTCGGGCTTGTCGATCTTGTTGATCGCCACGATCATCGGCACCTTGGCCGCCTTGGCGTGGTTGATGGCTTCCACCGTCTGCGGCATGACGCCGTCATCCGCCGCCACGACCAGCACGACGATGTCGGTGACCTTGGCGCCGCGGGCGCGCATCGCGGTGAACGCCGCGTGGCCGGGCGTATCGATGAAGGTGATCTTCTTGCCGCTCTCGGGCGAGGTCACCTGA
>JAEZEU010000101.1 GCA_023432885.1 Pseudomonadota bacterium
ACTCTCCCCGGTGAACGGCCTTTATTGTCACCGTTGCCCTGCCAGCACAGGCCGGCGGGGATAGACGCCAGGGTCGCGGCGCCAGGACCACACGACTTCGCCGTACGCCGCAGCGTTTTCGTCCGGCGAGCAAAACCCGCCTGACGCCGCAGCGTCCATCGCAACCCAGGCCCAACGTTCCGTGACGATCGCGAAGCGTCCCCTCATGCGGGCTCGGGGTACACGGGTTGTAATTCTGAATTACGTAACTGTCAAGTCGGCAAGTGCGGTTTTTTCGAAGTCATGATTGAGGGTCACCGCGCCGAATTTCCGAAGCGTTGCAGACGGGTTGAGAGCCAGATGAGTCAGATCGAGTGGGGGCAGACGCCCATCTTTCGCGGGGGCTGCCGCCAAGGATCACCGCGTGTCGCGAACGGCGTTCGCGCAAACCCGAGAGCGCGAACGCCCGTTCAGATGCAGGCTGGAAAGATGGGACTGGCGTCAGGGCCTGTAGGTCCCTGCATCGGCGCCTCCAACCAATCCGCCTCTATTGTTCGAGCTGCCGTAGTAACGACCGTAGTTGCGGTAGGGCGCCTGACTGTAGCCGCCATAGTAACGCGGAGCCGACGCTTGCCGTCCGGTGATGTAGCTGCGGTTGGCGTAGTAGCCGCCAGGGTAGCCATAGCCGCCGTAATAACCGCCCGGGTATCCGTAATTGCCGTAGTAGCCGCTCGGGTAGCCGTAACTGCCGTCATAGCTGCCAGGGTAGCCGCCATAGTAGCCCCAGCCTGTGCCTGCATAGGGATCGCCACCATAGTACCCATAGGGTGAGCTGGCCGCTACCGCGGCCGTCCCGATCGCGCCCGCCGCCAGGCCAGCACCGACCGGACCGGCACCGTAGCCGTAGGCAGCCCGTCGGTAATGACGACGCGCAACTCCGGCACCGCTCATGGGGGTCAATGGGCGACCGACCCGCGCCTGCGCGCTCTCAACTGACAGCGAGATGCCGCACTGTTCAGACCAACTGAACGAGAGAAACGCGGCGCAAGCAAAGGCCGAGGTTGCAATAGCAGATGTCCTCAAAGTCAGCTGCTTCATGGGGGTTCTCCACTAAGCCGGGTTCCTGCCCCCATCGCAGACTGCGTGGTCGCAGTTGCAGAAGCCTTGCGCTAGATCAAAGGAGTTCAGGTGATCTGCCTGTTTCGATCTGGGAGAAACGCTGACGCATTGAAGACACGCTCGCCGGGTCAGCGCACGCCAGCGTCGTCCGCTTCGAGTGAGATATGAGGTGATATCGGCCGCTAGCCACAGCTATTCTCCTCCCAAGGCGAACTCAATATTCCGTCACAGAATATGAATCGAGAGGCCCTGAACAAAAGTTCCGGTAGGGGCGGCAGGAGGGTCTGGAACTGCGGCGGCGTGACCCCGTTCACTCCGATAATCGAGCGCTCGCCATGAGTTCGTCGCCAGAATGGTTCTACGCCCTTCGATCGCATCCCTTTCTCTGGCTGGCCTTTGTTTCCTGATCATCACTCAAGCACCCGCGGCACATGTGGGTCATGAATCTCGTTTGGCCCGTCACAGCCTTGTTCGGTTCGACGTGGATCGTCTGGCAATATTTCAGGTATGGCCGGCTGGCCAGGCGGCGCCGTGCTCGCGAGGCGCAGCTCAGGGGCGAAGCGCCTCCCAACAACGTCTGACACCGTTCCCGATTATGGTAGCCAATGGCACTCTCCATTGTGGCAGCGGATGCAGTCTTGGCGATATCACAGCGGAAGCGCTCATGATCGCGTTCCCGGCATTGTCGTCGCGTTCGGGTATGGGAGTTTATTTCGGATACGATCTTCGCACGATGGATCGTGGACTACATCTTCGCCTATGCGTTCTGATGGCCACTATGCACGTGAATGGAGCGCGGTTCATTTTTCGAGGCAAGGGTATTCATCCCTCGCGTTCGAGCTGACCTAACCGGTGCCCTGCTTCGGGCGCCGCAGCCGGCCGACCACGCCGGTGGGGAAAAAATAGACGCTGGCGATGAACAGCAGCCCGAGCCAGAGCAGCCAGCGGTCCGGATGCAGCAGGCCCGGCAGCAGGGGCAGCCAGGCATCGCCAGCGGCGCTGGAAGCGGTTCCCATCAGCGCCTGCAGATAGTTCTGCGCGATGATGAAGATCCCTGCCCCGATGATCGCGCCATAGATCGTGCCCATGCCGCCGATCACCACCATCAGCAGGATGTCCAGCATGATGGAGAAGCTCAGGGACGTGTCGGGCCCGACGTAACGCAGCCAGATCGCGTTGAGGATGCCGGCGCAGGCGGCCACCGTCGCGGCAATACAATTGGCATAAGTGAGGTGCAACACGGTGCGATAGCCCAACGCCTCGGCGCGAAAACGATTCTCGCGGATCGCCTGCAGTACGCGGCCGAAGGGCGAGTTGACCACGCGGAGCAGTGCGAGGATCAGCAGCACGGATATCGCAAACACCAGATAATAAGTCAGTGTCCGCCCGTTGATCTCGAAACCGAAGGCATCCTTCGAAATCAGTACCGTGCCTGGCCGAAGCAGCTCAGGCAGGCGGAAAGTGCGGCCATCCTCGCCGCCGGTCAGCCATGACAGTTGCGAGGCCAGCACCTGGAAGGCGGAGGCGACCGCCAGCGTGATCATGGCAAAGAAAATCGCGGCGACTCGCAGGGAGAACAGGCCTATGGCGAGCGCCAGCAGCATCGCCAGCGGCAGGCCGACGACGATGCCGGTGCCGATCGCCGCCCAGCTCGGTCCCATCCCGTAAAGCGCGATCGCCACGGCGTAGCTGCCGATCCCGTAGAACATGGTGTGCGCGAACGACACCGTGCCGGTGTAGCCGAGCAGGAGATCATAGGACGCCACCAGAACGGCGAAGATGCAGATCTTGACGGCGACGTTCATCGGCTTGGCGCCGGGAAACAGCCAGGGCGTTGCCAGCAGAAGGGCGACGATGACGATGAGCAGAAGCGTCAGCACTCGGCTGCGCGGGGGATCGCCGGAAAGGATCATCATCGGCTGGTCACCGCATAGAGCCCGCGCGGCCGCCACATCAGGATCGCGACCATCAGCAGGATGTTGGAGACGAGCGCCAGCTTCGGCACCAGGAAGCCGCCGTAATTGGCGACCATGGCGACGAGCAGCGCTCCGATGAAGCAGCCGCCGATCGAACCCAGCCCGCCGATGATGACGACGATGAACACGAGCACGGTGAGCTCGTCGCCGATCGAGGCATGCACCTGCTCGCGGTAAAGCCCCCACATCACCCCGCCGAGGCCGGCGAGCGCCGAGCCGACCATGAAGACGCCCAGGAACAGGCGGCGGATGCGGTAGCCCAGCGCCTCCACCATCTCGCGGTTCTCGACGCCGGCGCGGATCAAGAGACCGATCTTGGTGCGGTTGAGCACGAGCTGGATGGCAATGAAGACGACGAGACCGACCAGCATCGCCAGCACGCGGAACTTGGCGACAGCAACGTCGCCGAAGATGAAGGAGCCGCGCAGTGAAGCCGGCAGCGGCATCGGAATGATCTGTGGTCCCCACAGCGCATAGAGCGTCTGCTCGGCGACGATCAACCCGCCCGTGGTCATCAGGATCTGTTTCAGGTGCTGGCCATAGACGGGCAGGATCAGCACGCGCTCGACCAGGAGCCCAAGCACGGCGGTGACGCCCATGGCCAGCACGGCGGCCGGCACCAGCACCGCAAGGTTGGCGGCAAGCGAGTCGGCCTGCGACCAGCCGGCCAGCGGCAGGAACACCAGCGTCGCGACATAGGCGCCGACCGCGATGAACGCGCCATGGCCGAAATTGAGCACGTCCATCAGGCCGAACACCAAAGTGAGGCCCGAGGCCATGATGAAGATCATCATGCCCATGGCGAGGCTTGCCGCCAGCAGCGTCGCCCAGGAACTCGCCGACCCAACCAGCGGCAGCATCAGGAGCGCGAAGGCCGCCGGCAGCAGCACCGGCACGAAGTCGCGCTTCGGCTTCGGCAACGTTTCGGCTGATGTCGTGGTGTCCGTCACTGGTGCGTCTCCAGGCTCAGGCCAAGCAGGCGTTCCTGCAGCGCCACGTCTTCGGCGAGTCTGGCCATCTCGCCGCGGTGAACGATGGCGCCGTTGTCCATGACAAGCACGCTGTCGCCGAGTTCGCGTGCGGCATGGAAATTCTGCTCCACCAGAAGGATGGTGGCGCCGCGGCGCTTGATTTCCTTGAGGCATTCGATCAGGGCCGTCACGATCGCAGGCGCCAGCCCCTTGGTCGGCTCGTCGATCAGCAGGAGCTTGCGCGGCTCGACGATGGCGCGCGCGATCGACAGCATCTGCTTCTGGCCGCCGGAAAGCGAGCCGGCACGCGAGAGCCAGAAACGCCGCAGCGCCGGGAAGAAGCCGAAAATCCACTCCAGCCGCGCGCTATCGAGATCGCCGTCCCGCGCCCCCAACACGAGGTTCTCCCTCACGGTCAGGTCGGAGAACACGGCCATGCTCTCCGGCACATAACCGACGCCGAGGCGCGCGATGTCGGGCGTCGTGCTGGCGTCGATGCGCTCGCCGCCGAGGCGGATCTCGCCGCGCGAGGCCGGCCACAGTCCCATGATGGTGCGCAGCGTCGTGGTCTTGCCTGCGCCGTTGCGGCCGAGCAGCATCGTGGTCTGCCCTTCCGGCACCGCCAGGTCGACGCCCTGCAGGATGTGATAGCGCCCGATATGGGTGTGAACGCCCGCGAGCGTGAGAAGGTCGCTCATGCCGCGCTCTTCCCTGCGGGCACGCCAAGATAGGCTTCCTGCACGATCGGCGATGCGATCACCTCAGCCGGCTTGCCGTCGGCGACGAGCTTTCCGTTGTGCAGCACGACGATGCGGTCGGCGAGCGAGCGCACTACATCCATCTTGTGCTCGACCAGGAGGATGATCTTGCTCGCGTCCTGCTTGAGTTGCGCAATCAGGTTCAGCACGACGGGGACTTCATCGATGCTCATGCCGGCAGTGGGCTCGTCGAACATGAAGATCTTCGGCTGCAGCGCCATCATCAGCGCCACCTCGAGCTTGCGCTGGTCGCCGTGGGAGAGCACCGTCGCCGCGACGCCGCGGCGGCTACCGAGCGCGACCTGGTCGAGGATGCCATCGGCAAGCGCGATCAGGTCGCGCCGGGTCGTCCAGGGCCTCAGCATGTCGTAATGCACGCCGCTTGCCGCCTGCACCGCGAGGCGCACATTCTCCTCGACCGTCAGGTTCGGAAACAGGTTGGTGAGCTGAAAGGCGCGGCCAAGGCCGGCGCGGGTTCGCAATGGCGCGCTCATCCCCGTGATGTCGGCGCCGTCGAGGAGGATGGAGCCGGCGCTCGGGCGAAGCTGCCCGGAGATCAGGTTGAAATAAGTCGTCTTGCCTGCCCCGTTGGGCCCGACGATCGCGGTGAGTTCGCCCGGCCGGAAGGCGCAGCTGACATGGTCGACCGCGACATGGCCGCCGAAGCGGATGGTCAGGTCGCGCGTTTCGAGCGAGAGGGGCATGCTGTCTTTTGCCGGGCTTTGTCGGTTCTGCTGCACTCTCCGTCGTCATGCCCGGGCTTGTTCCGGGCATCCACGTCTTTCGTCGTTCGCAGCTGCCAAAGACGTGGATGGCCGGGAAATCCGCACGAAGACGCGCTTCGCACTTTTGCCCGGCCATGACGCAGAGATTTGTCAGCGCTTGTTGCGGATCGGGATGTTCATTTCCTCGATCTTGATCTCGCGCACCGGCTCGTTGATCGCCCAGGCGACGTTCGGATCGACCTTGACCTTGAAGTGATACATGCTCTGCAGCGCCTGATGGTCCTCTTTGCGGAAGATCATCTTGCCCTTCGGCGTATCGAACTCCATGCCTTCCATCGCCGCGATCAGCTTCTCGGTGTCCGTTGACTTGGCCTTGGTCACGGCGGCAACGACCGCCATCGCGGCCGAGAAGCCGCCCGCTGTGAAGAAATCTGGCGGCGAATTGAAGCGCTTCTGATGCTCGGCAACGAGCCAGTCGTTCACCGGGTTCTTGGGGATGTCGTAGTAGTAATAGGTCGCGCCTTCCATGCCCGGCAACCGCTTGTAGGCGGCGAGCGCGGGGAGAATGTTGCCGCCGGTCGAGATCTCGATGCCGTAGCGCTTGGGATCCATGTCCTGCAGCTTGGTCAGGGGATCGCCGGCGCCGGCCCAGACCACCCAGATGATCTTGCGTCCCGGCTTGTCCTTCAACGCGTCGAACAGGCGCTGGCCCACCGCGGTGAAATCGGTGGTGTTGGTCGGTGCGTATTCCTCTGCGGCCAGCGTCGCGCCAGTCTTGGCGAGCGCCTCCTTGAACGCGGCGACGCCGTCGCGGCCGAAGGCATAATCCTGCGCCAGCGTGGCGACGGTGACTCCCGGCTTGCCGATCGCCACCGCATTCGAGATCGCATCCTGCGAGGAGTTGCGGCCGGTGCGGAAGATGTAGCGATTCCACTTGTCGCCGGTAATCTGGTCGGCGACGGCGGGCTCGACGATCAAAATCTTCTTGTTCTCCTCGGCAACCGGCAGGTCGGCCAGCGCGGCGGCAGACGACGTCGTGCCAATGGCAATGTCGGCCTTGTCGTCCTGATAGGCTTCCGCCAGTGCAGACTTGGAAAGGTCGGGCTTGCTCTGGTCGTCCTTGGTGATAATGACGATCTTGCGGCCGTCCACCGTCATGCTGCCCTTGGTGGCGTATTCAAAGCCCATGCGCAGGCCGGTTTCGGTCTGCTTGGCGTACGCCTCGAGCGGGCCGGTCTTGCCGTGAATGAGGGCAATCCTCAGTTCCTGGGCGCCAGCGGCGCCTCCCAGCAGGACAAGCGCGGCAGTTGCGAGAGCGAGTGATAGGCGCACGAGGTTTCCTCCGATGTCGAACCAAGTCAGCAAGCGACTTGCACAGCGGGATAAACTTTGCAATTGGCCGACATACTGAGAATGGATTGGTCAGGGCGGGCCCCGTCGGGTCAAACGGCGCCCGCGAGATTTCCTTATTTATCGAAGTTCCGCGGCCCAGCCCTGCGACATCCTGCCCGGGCTCGCCAGCGCTACCTGTTTGACTTGTTATAACATTTTGCACAATGTTCTAACCTAGCTGGCCGAGCCGGGTCAGAGCAAGAGCCAACGAAGCACCTAGGGAGACAGGAGATGCGGTCATTCAGGCCAACGAGACGGACGTTCCTCAAGACCGGCACGGCTGCCGCCGCCCTGGTCGGGATGGGCCCTGCCCTGCTGCGGCAGGCCGGCGCGCAGGACGCCGACCTTGCGCCGTACAAGTCGGCCAAGATCGACTGGCAGCAGGCTTCCGGCGAGACCATCACGGTCGCCGTGATCCCCGCGAGCTATTTCGAGAACCTCATCACGCTGGCGCCGCAGTTCAAGGCTCTGACCGGCATCGACGTGCGCTTCGAGAAGATTCCGCCGGCGCAAATCCGGCAGAAATGCGTCATCGACCTCACCTCGAAGACCGGCACCTACGCCACGCATGCGGCGGACCCCATGTACTATTCGCTCTACGCCGCCAACAAATGGGTCGAGCCACTCGACACGTATCTGAAAGACAAATCGCTGACCGATGACGCCTGGTTCAAGTTCGACGACATCATACCGGCGTGGCGCAACGCCAACGGCGTCGACGGCAAGCTGTACGGCGTGCCCTACGACGGCGAAGTCACCATCCAAGTCTATCGCAAGGATCTCTACGACGCGAAGGGATTGAAGCCGGCCGACACGCTGGAGGCCTATGTCGCCAATGCAGCGGCGCTCAACAATTCGAACGAGCGCATCTGGGGGTGCGCGCTGCGCGGCGTCGCCGGTGCCGGGCAGAACATGTACATCTATCCCTCGATCTTCCGCGCGTTCGGCGGCAACTGGATGAAGGACGGCAAGCTCACGGTCAACGGACCGGAAGCGGAAGCGGCGCTGGCCTGGTATGTCGATGTGATGCGCAAATATGCGCCCGCCGCGGCGGCGAACTGGAACTGGCCCGATATTGCCGATGCTTTCTCGCAAGGCACGATCGCAAACTATGTCGACGCGCATTCCTCCGCGTCGGTCGTCAACAATCCCGAAAAGTCCAAGGTGATCGGCAAGGTCGCCTATGCGCGCTGGCCCAAGGGGCCGTCCGGAAAGCGCGTCACCTCGATCTGGAACTGGGGTTTCCCGATCAATGCCGCGCTTCCGGACAAAAAGAAGAAGGCGACCTGGCTGTTCATCCAGTGGGCGGCGAGCGCCGAGACGCAGGCGCGCACCGCGCACCGCTTTGCCGGCCCCACCAAGCGCTCCGGCGTCAACCGCGCCTCGATCTGGAAAGATCCTGACTATGTGAAGCTGATGAACGGCTTCGGCCCGAACTTCGTCGAAGCCACCATGCAGGCGCTGCAAGAGGACACCGACGTCGACTGGCGGCCGCGCGTGCCGCAATGGCCGGCGATCGGCGACACCATGGCGACCGCCATCCAGTCCGCCCTCTCCGGCCAGGCCGCCGTGAAGGCCGCGCTCGACGATGCGCAGAAGCGCATCGAACCGATGATGCGCGGCTGAGCACGACAAAGCCATGGCGCCCGCTGCAACAGCCATCACCGACAACGCGACCGCGATCGCCGCAAGCGATTACGGCCGCGTGCTGGCGCAGCGCGAGCGCCGGTTCGCAGCCGCACTGCTGGCGCCGGCGTTCCTGGCGCTCCTGGCGACCACCACCTTCCCGCTGCTGTTCCTGGTCTGGACCAGCGCCTACCGCATGGACCTGGCGATGCCATTCTCCAATGGCTTCGTCGGGCTCGAGAACTACAAGGTGCTGCTGGCCGACGAGCGGTTCTGGTCGTCGCTCGTGGTCAGCCTCGTCTACACCGGTTCGACCGTGATCCTGCAGGTGGTGATCGGTCTGGCGCTGGCGCTGCTGGTGATGGACATGAAGCGCGGCCAGGGCTGGTTTCGCATCATCGCGATCCTGCCCGTCGTGCTGTCGCCGTCCGTGGTCGGCATGATCTGGCGCACTTTCATGCTGGCGCCGGAGTTCGGCATCGTCGATTTCCTCGCCATCAATGCCGGGCTCGGCAGCAAGAACTGGCTCGGCGATCCCTTCCTCGCCATGGTCTCGGTCATCGTGATCCACACCTGGCAATGGACGCCGTTCGCGTTCATGGTGCTGCTCGCCTCGCTCGCCGCACTACCCGAGGATATCTATGAGGCGGCGCTGCTCGATCGCGCCACCGCCTGGCAGCGCTTCCGCCGCATCACGCTCCCCCTGCTGCGCCCGGCGATCGTGATGGTGATCATCATGCGCACGATGGTGGCACTCACCGCCTTTGCCGCCATCTTCACGGTAACCGCCGGTGGCCCAGGCACCGCAACCGAGATCCTCAACCTCTACGCCTACCGCAAGTCGTTCACCGAACTCTCGATCGGCTACGGCTCGGCGCTGGCGGTGGCGCTCCTGGTCGTCACCATCCTCATCTCGGCAATTCTCTTTGCGATGCGGAGGGCGAAGTGAACGCCAAGCGCCTCCGCTTCCTTGCCCTGCTGGCGATCTCGCTGGTGTTCCTGCTGGCCTGGGCATTTCCGGTGGTCTGGAGCGTACTCAACTCGCTGAAGACCGACCGCGACGCGCTGGCCTATCCGCCAAAACTGTTCTTCTCGCCGACGCTCGAGGCCTACCGCGACGTGCTGTTCGGCTCGGGCTCGATCCTGGCCAACCTGATCTCCAGCATGATTATCTCGGTCGGCACCACCATCGTCACCATGCTGATGGCGGTACCGGCGGCCTATGCGCTGGCGCGGCTGCGCTTCCGGGCCAAGAAGTTCGCAGGCTTCTACGTGCTGGCGACGCAGATGCTGCCGCCGGTCGGCATCATCATCCCCTACTTCCTGGTGCTGCGGAACATTGGCTGGATCGACACCTATCAGGGCATCATCCTGATCTATCTGTCGTTCTCGCTGCCCTTCGCGATCTGGCTGCTGGTCTCCTACTTCGAGGACATTCCCTTCGAGATGGAGGAAGCCGCCTACCTCGATGGCGCAAGCCGCATGCGCACGCTGTGGCGCATCATCATCCCGCAGGTGCGGGGCGGCATCGCGGTCACCGTCGTGTTCGTGTTCCTGAATGCGTGGAACGAATTCCTGTTCGCCGTCGTGCTCAGCGGCAACACAGTGCGGCCGGTCACGGTCGCCATGTTCAATTTCGTCTCCGTCGAACAGACCCTGTGGGCGAAGCTCGCTGCGGTTTCGGTCCTTGCCATGCTGCCCGTCGTCGTCCTCGGCGTGGTCGCGCAGAAGCATATCGTGAAGGGGTTGACGGTCGGTGCAGTCAAGGGCGGAGGGCGCCGATGAGCGGTCAGGGTCAAGTCAGTTTTCGCAACATCGTCAAGCTGCACGGCCAGTTTGTCGCGTTGAAGAACGTGAATTTCGACATCAAGCCGGGGGAGTTCTTCGCCCTGCTCGGCCCGTCGGGCTCGGGCAAGAGCACAACGCTGCGTATCCTGGCCGGCCTCGATGCGCCGACCACGGGCCGCGTGCTGATCGACGACAAGGACGTCACCTCCACCGACGCGCGCGACCGCGACATTGCCATGGTGTTCCAGAGCTACGCGCTCTACCCCCATATGACGGTAGCCGAGAACATCGCCTTTCCGCTTGAGATGGCCAAGCTGCCGAAATCGGAGATCGCGCCCGCCGTGAAAGACGCGGCGCGCAAGGTGAAAATCGATCATTTGCTCGACCGCAAGCCGGGCCAGCTCTCGGGCGGCCAGCAGCAGCGCTGTGCGCTGGCCCGCGCCATCGTGCGCAAGGCGCGCCTGTT
>JAEZEU010000493.1 GCA_023432885.1 Pseudomonadota bacterium
ACGCTGCGCGGATCGATCCGCGCAGCGGCCCTGCTTCGAACCTACAATCCTTCTGCTGGCTTCTGCTAGCTCTGTAATCGCTTGGGCTATACTTGCGCCCGGAGTTGCCTGTTCGACCTACTCCGCCGCAGTGATGGACGCCTGCGGTCTGGAATCATTGATGCCGGCGCGTGCATTCTGCTCTTCAAGCCAGAGGATGTGGTGTTCCTTGGCCCAGTTGAGGTCAACGGTGCCGCTACCCATCGCCTCGAACGCGCCCTCCATGCCGATCGTGCCGATATAGATGTGCGCGAGCATCACAGCGACGAAGAGCACCGAGACGATGGAATGGATGACGTGCGTGGTCTGCATCCCTTCTATGCCTGTCAGGTAGAAGGGAAACATCAGCTGGTATCCAGTAACTGCAACCAGCCCTCCGCCGAGAACGACGATCCAGTAGATCGCCTTTTGGCCGGCGTTGAAGCGATAGGCGGGTGGATGATCGTGCCCGACAATGCCGCCGCCCCGCTTCAGCCATTCGACATCCACCTTGTTGGGGATATTCCCGGCGATCCACATCAGGAAGATCAGCGCGACGCCGATCGTGAAAGGAAAGCTCACGAAGTTGTGCGCATACTTCGCCCACTGCGACCATTCGGTAAACGCCTCATGACCCATCAGCGGCAGCAGCAAGGGACGGCCGAAGGTGATGTTCAATCCGGTAATGGCCAGGACAATGAAGCAAGTCGCGGTCATCCAATGAACGAAGCGCTCGAATGCGGTGAAGCGCACAATGTTCCGGCCGGAACGGCCGCTCTCCAGCCGCACCATGCCCCGGGTCAAATAGAATATGAGCAGCACTGCGAGCATGCCAAGAATGGCGACGCCGGCGATCCAGCGCAGGGTCACGTTACGGAACGTCCGCCACTGTCGGCCTTCCGGCTGTTCGACGACGCTGGCGCGCTGGTCGGGAATGGTGATCCGGCCCTGGATACGGTTTAGTTCACCAAGAAGCTGCTGCTCGTTGACCGCACTGGCCGTCGGATTGATCTCCTCGGCGACGGTGGGTGGCGTCGCGGACACCAAGAAGAGGAGCGCGCCCGCGCCGAACGCGAGCCGGACCAATCGTGCAAAACACGCCATGGAATGCCTCCCGATCCGGTGATCGAAAGCGTACTTTGGTCAGGATGCGATCGTCTCGCGATAAGCGGTCCTCCAGCCCCAGGCGCCGGAGCCGTAGCCGCGCGTCGCGACCCGCACCTTGTAAATCTCGGCAATGATCTCGCCGTCGCCGGCAAGCAGTGACTTGGTCGAACACATCTCGGCGCAGAGCGGCAGTTTGCCCTCGGCAAGTCGGTTCGCTCCATACTTCTCGTATTCCTCTTTGCTGCCGTCGGGTTCGGGACCGCCTGCGCAGTAGGTGCATTTGTCCATCTTGCCGCGCGATCCGAAGTTCCCGATTTTGGGGTATTGCGGGGCTCCGAACGGACAGGCGTAGAAGCAATAGCCGCAACCGATGCACAGATCCTTGGAGTGAAGCACCACGGCATCGGCAGTAGTGTAGAAGCAGTTCACCGGACACACCGCAGCACAAGGCGCGTCGGTGCAGTGCATGCAGGCCATCGAGATCGAGCGCTCGCCGGGCTTGCCGTCATTGATGGTGACGACACGGCGGCGGTTGATGCCCCAGGGCACCGCGTTCTCGTTCTTGCAGGCGGTCGCGCACGCATTGCACTCGATGCAACGGTCGGCGTCGCAGAGGAATTTCATACGTGCCATGGTCGTTCCTCCCCTATGCTGCCGAGATCTGGCACAGAGTGACCTTGGCCTCCTGCATGCCGGTCGCCGGATCGTAGCCGTAGGTGGTGATCGTGTTGGCGCTTTCGCCGAGGACGATCGGATCCGTGTTTTCCGGATAATTGCCCCGGAGGTCCTTGCCTGCAAACCAGCCGCCGAAGTGGAAGGGCATCCAGGCGACTCCCTTGCCTACACGCTCGGTGACGAGCGCCTTCATCCGCGCCTTCGAGTTGTTCTCGGCGCCGGTCACCCAGACCCACCCGCCGTCCTTGATGCCACGGTCGGCGGCGTCGGACGGGTTGATCTCGATGAACATGTCCTGCTGCAGCTCGGCGAGCCACGGATTGGTGCGCGTTTCCTCGCCGCCGCCCTCGTACTCGACCAGTCGGCCCGAGGAAAGGATGAGCGGGAATTGCTTGGCGATGCCCCTGTCTATGGCCGCCTTCTGCACGGAGAAGCCGACGTTGGGCATTCGGAACTGTTTGGCGTCAGGCAACGTCGGATATTTCGCGACAAGGTCGACGCGCGGCGTGTAGATCGGCTCGCGATGCACGGGAATAGGATCAGGCAGGCCGAATGCATTCATGCGTGCCTTGCCGTTGCCATAGGGCACGCAGCCGTGCATCAGCACCACCCGCTGGATTCCGCCGGACAGGTCTGTCGCCCAGGACACCGTATCCGGATTGGCCGGGCTGACCTTCGTGATGGTGGCCATTTCCGCCTCGGTGAGCTCCTTGTCCCAACCGAGCTTCTTCAGGACCGCCAGCGTGAATTCGGGATAGCCGTCCTGGATCTCCGAGCCCTTCGAGTACGAGCCGTCCGCGAGCAGGCTGACCTTGCGCGTCGTGCCGTCCGGCAATTTCTCCTCACGCTCGATCCCAAAGCGAGGCCGGAACGTTCCTCCGCCATCCATCACATGCAGATGCGTATTGTAGAGCAGCGGCGTGCCTGGATGCTTGACTTCCGGTGATCCCCAGCAGGGCCAAGGCAGGCCGTAATAGTCACCGCCAACCTCGGGATCGTCCTTGGGCGCGCGCATGGTCAACATGTCGAACTTCGCCTGGTTCTTCATGTGTGCCTTGAGGCGTTCGGGCGACTGTCCGCAATAGCCGGTGGACCAGCTTCCGCGGTTCATTTCGCGAAGCACGTCCTCTGCCTCCGGTAGGTTGTTCTCGACCTTGATCTTTTTGAACATCTGGTCGGCGAAACCGCACTTCTTCGCCATCAGATAGATGATCTCGAGGTCGTCCTTGCATTCGAACTGCGGCTTGACGATCTGGTCGCCCCATTGCAGTGAGCGGTTCGATGCGACGCGCGATCCCTTGCACTCGAATTGGATTGCAGCGGGAAGAAGGTAGACGCCGTCCTTGCGTCCCGCCTCCACCCCAAGCGACGCCCAGGTGGTTGGATGCGGATCGGCGATGACGAGCAGTTCGAGACCCTTCAGGCCTTGGAAGGACTCAGGTATGCGGGTGATACTGTTGCTGGCGTGTCCCTGCACGAACATCGCCTTGACATTGTCTTTTTGCGCGACCTGATCCTTCGGCAAGGCGACGGCTTCGAACCAGCGCGTGAGCGGAATTCCCGGGGTTTCCATGCTTTGCTTGGAGTCAAAGCGTGATTTCAGGAACTCGTAGTCGACTTCCCAAACCCGCGACCAGTGCTTCCAGGCGCCTTCGGCCAGACCGTAATAGAACGGCAGCGTGACGACATCCAATCCGACGTCGGTCGCTCCCTGCACGTTGTCATGGCCGCGGAAGATGTTGGCGCCGGTGCCCGGGGCGCCGACGTTGCCGGTCATCAGCAATGCGATGCAGCTCGCCCGTACGTTGGCGGTGCCGACGGTCTTCTGGGTCTGGCCCATCGCCCAGATCAGCGTCGCCGGCTTTTCCGTGGCGAACTTCATGGCGACTCGCTCGAGTTGTTCGCCGGGAATACCGGTGACGCGTTCGACCTCTTGCGGATTCCACTTCTCGACCTCCTTTCGAAGGTCATCGAATCCGTAGACACGCTGCCTGATGAACTCCTTGTCTTCCCAACCGTTTTTGAGGATGTGCCACATGATGCCGTAAAGCACGGGGATGTCGGTGCCCGGCCGCATACGGACATAATCGGTGGCATGCGCAGCAGTTCGGGTCATGCGGGGGTCGATGACAATGACGTTGGCCCTTTGCAGCTCCTTGCCTTCAAGCAGGTGTTGCAACGACACCGGGTGCGCCTCGGCCGGGTTGCCGCCCAGGATGACCTGGGTCCTGGCGTTGCGGATATCGTTGTAGCTGTTGGTCATCGCGCCATAACCCCAGGTGTTGGCTACGCCGGTGACGGTGGTCGAGTGGCAGATGCGCGCCTGATGGTCCGTGTTGTTGGTGCCCCAGAACGCACCCAGCTTGCGGAACAGATAGGCAGCTTCGTTGGAGAATTTGGCAGAGCCGAGCCAGTAGACCGAGTCCGGGCCGGATTTCTCGCGAATCTCGGCCATCTTGTCGCCGATCTCATTGATCGCACTGTCCCAGGAAAGACGCGTCCATTGTCCGCCCACAAGCTTCATGGGATAACGTAATCGCCGCTCGTCGTGCAGCAGCGCGCGAACGGAGGCGCCCTTTGCACAATGCGATCCGCGATTGATCGGGGAATCCCACGTCGGTTCCTGGCCGATCCAGATTCCGTTCAGCACCTCCGCGGTTACGGTGCATCCGACAGAGCAATGCGTGCAGATGTTCTTGCGGACGGTCGCTCCGGATGTGAGAGGGCCTGCCGCTGCCGCTTCTGCCTTGCGAACGCCACCGGCGGGTAGCGCGCCGAGCGCAGCGAGCGCGCCGCCGGCAATGCCCGACCGACGGAGGAAGGTCCGACGGTCGAGGCCGTTGTTGGCCTGGCCGGCCAGCGATTCAGCGACGGAGCCACGGGAACCGGTCTCGGAACGGGTGCGGTGTGCTTTCTTGATCAGCACGGCGGCCTCCCTCAGCGCGGATAGCGATTGACCCGGTAAAACGCCTTGACGTCATCGGATTCCCGGTAGCGCGCCTTGCG
>JAEZEU010000175.1 GCA_023432885.1 Pseudomonadota bacterium
ACTCTCCCCGGTGAACGGCCTTTATTGTCACCGTTGCCCTGCCAGCACAGGCCGGCGGGGATAGACGCCAGGGTCGCGGCGCCAGGACCACACGACTTCGCCGTACGCCGCAGCGTTTTCGTCCGGCAAGCAAAACCCGCCTGACGCCGCAGCGTCCATCGCAACCCGCACCACGTTCCGTGACGATCGCGCGAACGTCCCTCATGGGGCGCGGGCTGGGCGGACCAGTGCCAGTGATTTGCCCGACGAGACAAGGATAAATTCTGATTTTCAGGTAACGTATTCGTGAAAGCAGAATTGACGATTTAGCCCGCCGGGCTGAATTCGCAGCGGTCGCCACCCTGTCCCACGTCGTCCCGGCCGGGAAGGTCAGGATCCATAACCACGAACCCGCGTGGTCAAGTGCAGCCGGAGCCCAGCGTGCTTCGAAAATTGAGATCGGGGATTCTGTTCCGGTCCGTCCAGGCCGGGACGAGGGCTGATCTGCCCTGCGACTTTTTCAGGTCCAGTCAGAAGTGATAGTTCACGCCGGCGCGCACGACGTGGAAGTCCGTGTCGCCGAAACTGGCCCGATAGCTCGCGGGTGTCGCGCCCGGCGTGTTGACTGCGTTGGCGACTGCGTTGAGCGAAGCATTGCCGAGATTTACGTAGAGATATTCGGCCTTGAAGGTCCAATTTTGCGCCCATCGCCACTCGCCACCAGCACCGGCCGTCCACCCGGTCTTCACTTGGGACGCAGAGCCCGAAAAGCAGGCCACGTTCACGCTACTACAAAAAAACGAGAACTGGGCCACGTCGCCGATGATGAAGGCGGGCGCCGCTCCACTGAACACATAGTTGTCCGATAGGCTGACGCTGCCATAGGCAAAGCCGCCGGTGGCGTAGAGCAGCAGATCCCTGCTGGCGAGCCATCCGAGGCGGGCGCGCACGGTGCCCCACCAATCGATCTTCTGCTCGCTAGCGACGGTCTGAGTGTAGCCGGTGGCAAGCGTGCTCGTGCCTTTACCGCTACCGCTGATCCCGGAGCCGCTAAAATCAGCCTCCAAACCGATGAGCCAGGTGCGGTCCACCTGCCAGTTGTATCCAGCCCCGACGCCGCCGGTAACGCCACTGAGATTGGAGCCATGGGTTGCAACCGGCTGTTGGCCAGGAAGTGCCGTCGCGCCGTTGACCAGGAGGGCGCTGAGGGGATCATTTCCGGCATAGGTGACCGTGCGGTCGGCCCACCCACCGCCGACTTGGGCGCCAACATAGAATCCGGTCCAACTTGGCGGCAGAGGCGCGGGCGGCGCCTTAAGCGGCATGTCGGCCGCATGCGCTGGAACTCCGAATGCAAGAAAGCTGCTCAGTGCGGCAGCGAGACCCCATCCTCGATTCATAACGGACGCCTCTCCATAATTTCGCGTGAACGCTATCAAAGTGCCGTGACTACGCCTGTGATCCGAATAGCACAATGACAGCGAAGAATCGCAAGCCAATAGAGTTGGCGTGAATTGCTAGTAACAGTTGTAGGTGGCGCGAACGATTTGCGGGCGACGGGCATAGCGGCATTCCCAACCTGATGGAGGAAAGAGGCAGCGCTCCACGATTGCGCGGCTCTTGAGATCGCTGGCGTATTGTCGTCAAGCAGCGCTTGTCCTATCAGCCCTTCGAGATAGGGCCGTTTAGAACCTAATCGGCCACATCGAGTGGTCTGATTTTTGCTCTTGGCAATAGCCGAGGAAGCGGATAAACACCGGTCCTCCGGACGTGCTGGCGGTTGCTGGCGCGTCCGTGCTCGCATTCCAAAATGCCGAAACGACAGGAGAAATTCCTTTCCGGACGATCCATTGGCTCGCTCGAAAGGAACCGGAACCTTCGTCGCGGTGGAATCGGGCAGGGGCCATCGGTTTATCCGATGACCTCGATCCTGTCCGAGACTGCAGGCGCCCGCGAAGAACTGGAAGTTCCTCAACGGCTTAATCGCATGGCCTGCATAGACGGGTGAAGACCGGATTTTGCTTCGTGCGGCCCGTTTGGCGGCGCGGATTGAGTTTGGTTCGAACCTCGACACCCCGCGGGCCACAAGCCTTCGGGAGGGCAGGCTTCAAGAATGTCGTCTTGCCCCTCGTGTCTTCCGGGACCTCGTCCCGGGTCAGGTGACGGGCGGGACGGCGGGTGCAACCCGGTGGTCCTGCTCCAAAGGGGCAAAGACCGCCAACCGGAGAGAGCTTGCTGTGGAAAGAGCGGCAAAAAAGGACGCGGTCGTAGCGCTCAACGAGGTCTTCAAGACCACGAGCGTTGCCATCGTCGCCCACTATTCCGGCCTCACCGTCGCCCAGATGCAGATTCTGCGCAAGCAGATGCGGCAGGCTGGCGCCTCGGTGAAGGTCTCGAAGAACCGTCTCGCCAAAATTGCTCTTGAAGGCACTGACGTCGCCGCCATCGGTTCCCTGCTGAAGGGGCCGACCGTGATCGCTACTTCCAATGATCCGGTCGCGGCGCCGAAGGTTGCCGTCGAATTCGCCAAGGCGAACGAGAAGTTCGTCATCCTTGGCGGCTCGATGGGTAAAACCGCCCTGAATGTCGATGGCGTGAAGGCGCTTGCCTCGCTGCCCTCGCTCGACGAACTGCGCGGCAAGCTTGTGGGCCTCATCGTGGCGCCCGCGACCAAGCTCGCCCAGCTGTCGAACGCTCCCGCGGCCAAGCTCGCGCGCGTCATTCAGGCTCATGCCTCAAAGGGCGAAGCGGCCTGACCCTTCGCAGAACATCAACCTGGTTCGAACCAAACGTTTAAGGAAACAGATCAATGGCTGACTTGCAGAAAATCGTCGACGACCTCTCGAGCCTCACCGTGCTCGAAGCGGCTGAACTTGCAAAGCTCCTGGAAGAGAAGTGGGGCGTGTCCGCCGCTGCCGCAGTCGCGGTTGCCGGCCCCGCCGCCGGCGGCGCTGCCGCCGCTCCGGCCGAGGAGAAGACCGAGTTCACCGTCGTGCTGGCTGCCGCCGGCGACAAGAAGATCGAGGTCATCAAGGAAGTCCGCGCCATCACCGGTCTCGGCCTGAAGGAAGCCAAGGACCTCGTCGAAGGCGCTCCGAAGCCGATCAAGGAAGGCGTCAACAAGGACGAAGCCGACAAGATCAAGGCCCAGCTCGAGAAGGCTGGCGCGAAGGTCGAGCTCAAGTAAGTGCGTGAACCCGGGGCCAGATACCCGGGTTGCTGCAAAATGCGTGCTCCGGGGACTCCCGGAGCGCGCCGTACACAAAAACGTGTGGGGATTCGAAGGGTTACCCCTCGAATCCTTGCGTTCGCCGCCCCATATCGGGACGGCAGCAGGCAAATACGGCGCGGTGACGGGGGCGGCAGGGTTCCCGGCGCAAGCCGTTGGGAGACGGTCAGATTTCGGGCTTTTTTGCAGTCCGTTAAATGAATGGTTGTAACGGGCGGGTGCGTCAAGCGCCCCGCGCGTCGTTTTGCGTTTTGAAGGTCTGAAGAACGAAATCGGGACGAAAAGACCTGAAATCGGGCTTTGGAGATCGAAACGGATCGAGAATTCAACCCGGGTGGCGGTGGCAACCGCTCATTCGGAAGGTTCGTCCTCACGGCGGGGGCGGCGCAGATGAGAGGCCACGATGGCGCAGCAGACATTCACCGGTCGCAAACGCGTTCGCAAGTTCTTCGGACACATCAAGGAAGTCGCAGAGATGCCGAACCTCATCGAGGTTCAGAAGGCGTCTTATGACCAGTTCCTGATGGTCGACGAGCCCACCGGCGGCCGTCCGGACGAGGGCCTGCAGGCCGTCTTCCGGTCGGTGTTTCCGATCTCGGACTTCTCGGGCACCTCGATGCTCGAATTCGTCCGCTACGAATTCGAGCCGCCGAAATATGACGTCGACGAGTGCCGCCAGCGCGGCATGACCTTCGCGGCCCCGCTCAAGGTGACGCTGCGGCTCATCGTGTTCGATATCGACGAGGAGACCGGCGCCAAGTCGGTCAAGGACATCAAGGAGCAGGACGTCTACATGGGCGACATCCCGCTCATGACCATGAACGGCACCTTCATCGTCAACGGCACTGAGCGCGTTATCGTTTCGCAGATGCATCGCTCGCCCGGCGTGTTCTTCGACCACGACAAGGGCAAGACCCATTCCTCCGGCAAGCTGCTGTTCGCCGCCCGCGTCATTCCATATCGCGGTTCCTGGCTCGACATCGAGTTCGACGCCAAGGACATCGTGTTCGCGCGCATCGACCGTCGCCGCAAGATTCCGGTGACGTCGCTGATGTATGCGCTCGGCCTCGATGGCGAGCAGATCCTCGCCACCTTCTACAAGAAGATCACCTACAAGCGCACCAAGGACGGCTGGCGCGTGCCGTTCGACGCCAACCGCTTCCGCGGCTATTCGACCGTCAACGACCTGATCGACGCCGACAGCGGCAAGGTCGTGCTCGAGGCCGGCAAGAAGCTCACCGTGCGCGCCGCGCGCCAGCTCCAGGAGAAGGGGTTGAAGGCGCTGCGCATGTCCGACGAGGAACTGGCGGGCAACTACCTCGCCGAGGATCTCGTCAACACCAAGACCGGCGAAATCTATGCGGAAGCCGGCGAGGAGATCACCGACAAGCTTCTGAAGGCCCTCAACGAGCAGGGCTACAAGGAGCTGCCGGTGCTCGACATCGACCATGTCAATGTCGGCGCCTACATCCGCAACACGCTGCATGCCGACAAGAACATGACGCGCGAGGACGCGCTGTTCGACATCTATCGCGTGATGCGTCCGGGCGAGCCGCCGACGCTTGAATCCGCGCAGGCGATGTTCCAGTCGCTTTTCTTCGACGCCGAGCGCTACGACCTCTCCGCGGTCGGCCGCGTCAAGATGAACATGCGCCTCGAACTCGACGCGCCCGACACCCACCGCACGCTGCGCAAGGAAGACATCCTCGCGGTCATCAAGACGCTGGTGGACCTGCGCGACGGCAAGGGCGAGATCGACGACATCGACCACCTCGGCAACCGCCGGGTGCGCTCGGTCGGCGAGCTCATGGAGAACCAGTACCGCATCGGCCTGCTGCGCATGGAGCGCGCGATCAAGGAGCGCATGTCGAGCGTCGATATCGACACTGTCATGCCGCAGGACCTGATCAACGCGAAGCCTGCCGCCGCCGCCGTGCGTGAATTCTTCGGCTCCTCGCAGCTGTCGCAGTTCATGGACCAGACCAACCCGCTGTCGGAGATCACCCACAAGCGGCGCCTGTCGGCGCTCGGCCCGGGCGGCCTGACCCGCGAGCGCGCCGGCTTCGAGGTGCGCGACGTGCACCCGACGCATTACGGCCGCATCTGCCCGATCGAGACGCCGGAAGGCCCGAATATCGGCCTGATCAACTCGCTGGCGACGTTTGCCCGCGTCAACAAGTACGGCTTCATCGAGACCCCGTTCCGCCGGGTCAAGGACGGCGTGGTGACCGACGAGGTCGCCTACCTCTCCGCCATGGAGGAGGCGAAGTACTACGTCGCCCAGGCCAATGCCGGCATGGACGAGGGCCGCAAGCTGACGGACGACCTCGTGGTCTGCCGCCGCGCGGGTGAGGTCATCGTGGTCGCCCCCGACCGCGTCGATCTCATGGACG
>JAEZEU010000222.1 GCA_023432885.1 Pseudomonadota bacterium
ATCGCTACCACCGCCAGCTCGCGCTCAACGAAGTCGGTGGTGACCCCGCCGCCAGCGCCCTCTCCGTCCCTGAGTTCCACAGGAGGATGGAGGAGCGCGCCAGGCGTTGGCCGCACGGCATGACCGCGACCGCAACCCATGACACCAAGCGCGGCGAGGATGCCCGGGCGCGGATCATGGCGATCGCGGAGATCGCGGGCGAATGGACCGCCGCCGTCGCACGGTGGAAAGTGCTGAACGCCCCGCACGTGACGACCGATGGGAACTTCCGCGCGCCTTCGGCGCCATTCGAGTACATGCTTTATCAAACGCTGCTCGGTGCCTGGCAGCCCGAAGACCCTGCATTTCCGGAACGCGTCAAAGCCTATGCCTTGAAGGCGGCCCGCGAAGGCAAGGAAGAGACGAGCTGGCTCAATCCCCACGCCCGATACGAAGAAGGCCTCGCAAGATTCATCGACGCTGTTCTGGACCGGTCTGCTGCAGCGGAGTTCCTGGATTCGTTCGGCGCGATCGCGCACCGCATCTCTCTGCTTGGGGCGTTGAACTCGCTCAGTCAGATCACCCTCAAGGCCACACTGCCGGGCGTGCCGGATTTCTATCAGGGCACCGAATTGTGGGATTTCGCGATGGTCGACCCCGACAACCGGCGAGCGGTGGACTACACGATCCGCGCATCTGCGCTGGAGACGACCGAAAAGCCGGATTGGCCCGAACTGGTCCGCAATTGGCCGGACGGGCGGCTGAAGCTGGCCTGGACTGCCGAGCTTCTCAAGCTGCGCCGCGAATATCCCGACCTGTTTGCGAAGGGCGACTATATTCCGATGGAAGTTCACGGAAGAGACCGCGAACACGTCATCGCCTTCGCACGGCGGAACGGGCGGAATACAGCGGTCATAGCGGCCGGAAGATGGTTCGGCCGCTTTACCGACGGGGGACGATCATGGCCGCAAACCACGGACATGCAGGCAGAGATTGATGTCGCCGGAGTGAATCCGGATCTTAGGCCCGACAGGATTCAAGTCTCCGAACGCTTCGAAGAGCTGCCGGTGGCAGTGATGATTGTGTAGACGCGTACCTGCCTTGACGCGAACATCTATGCTTCCTCTCTCCGGCAAACTGAGCTCGCCGGACCTACGCCGCTCACGCGAATTGCGCGACGCCATGGCCTACCGACCAATTCTCCTTTGCGGCTTCGAGAACGGTCACGAACACGTCCGCCGGCCGGATGCCGGGGTTCTTGCCGAGCAACTCCGCGGTCCGCTTGAACAGCGCCCTCTTCTGCTCCGCGGTGCGCGTGTCGAACACGGTGATCTGGATGTAGACGACATCTTCGCTGCGGGCGACGCCATAGGCATCCCCGTGGCGGAAGTTCGCAGCATCATGCTCGGTGATGGTCATGAACTGGTCGTCTACGGGCACATGCAAGGTTTCGCGCATGGCGCGGTAAAGGCTGTCGAAGATCGCCTGCCGGTAGGCTTGCGGCTTTCCGGCGCGCAGGGAGATGTGAATGAGCGGCATGGCGCGATCCTCCTTGAACGAAACGGGCAATCTCGATAGTTTTTGACACGACGTCTAGAACGATAGAGATTCTTGACATCATGTCAAATACTTTCTACCGGCGCTGCGGGGGGCAGTTGAATTGCTCAAAGCGCGAAGGAGAAGAACGTGAGGCCGCGAGAGTTTGACCACGACGATGTCCTGCGCATCGCCTTCGATCAGTTCTGGCGCAAAGGGGTGCGCGGCACCTCGCTGTCGGACATCGCGCGCGACGCCGGGGTGCAGCGCGGCAGCCTCTATAATGCCTTCGGCAGCAAGGAAGCGCTGTTTCTTACAGCTTATCAGCGTTATGCAGACGAATATCTGGGCACCCTTCAGAAGGCGCTCGGCTCGGGAAGTCTGCGAAAGCGCCTGACGGCGTTCTTCGATCTGACCATCAAGAACTTCCGCTCGGGATCGCCTCCCCGCGGGTGTCCGACCACGCGGGGCCTGATGGAACTGGGCTCGGTCCAAGGCGAAGGGCTGGATGAGGACGCGCGCCAGGCGTTCGCGGGCCTCATCGCCCGCATCACCGCCCTGCTCGAGGAAGTCCTGGCAGCGGGCGTAGAGCGCGGCGAGTTCAGGGGAGACCCCGGGGCCGCGGCATTACACATCGTTACCGTGACGCGCGGACTGGCCGTGCTCGAGCGCGCCTATGGCGACGAAGCCCGGCTTCGCAAGATTGCCGCACATACGGTCGATCTCGTGCTCGGCAAGGAAGACCGCTAGGCCATGGCACGCCGGTTCAGCTTCGCGTGCTGTCGCCGACCACTCTAAGTTCCATCCCGCCGATCAGATCCGAACGGGCCGATTCAGCGGCGCTGATCGCTGCCGTCGTCTGCTCGAGCGTGCTGACATTCGATCCGAGCGACACGATGCCGCCCAGCACCACGGCGATCGATCCTATGGCGGCGACCTGATTGGGTCCGAGCAGGCCGATCATCATGACGAGCAACAGCGCAAGGCCGCCCCCGATCGCCACCTTTGAAGCCAGGATGATCTTCCTGCATCGCTCGGCGACCGCAGCAAGGTGTTCCAGGCGGGCTTCAATGGTTGCAATCTCGTCGATGGTGTCTTCGTCGGCCATCAAATCCGGGTCGATATCCGCCAGTTCGCCCATGCGGCGGTTATTCCGCCGGCCAGCTGGGGTGTCAAGCCGGGCAAAGGCAAGCTAACGCTTCGATGCATGCCGAAGAAGAGCTTCCACGCTCGCCCGGGACTTCGCTATGATGCGCGCGAACGGTCCGGAAAGGCGCGTCGCCTGCTCGCCTGGGCCACAATTCAAAGGAGTAGTCACACTATGAAACGCCGTACATTCCTCAAGGGCAGCGCGCTGGCCGGCGCAACGACACTGGTTGCCGCACCTGCGATCGCGCAAGCTGCGCCCGAGATCAAATGGCGGCTGACGTCGAGTTTTCCAAAATCGCTCGACACCATCTATGGCACGGCGCAAACCTTTGCGAAGTACGTGGCTGACGCCACCGACAACAAGTTTCAGATCCAGACCTTCGCGGCGGGCGAGATCGTGCCGGGCCTGCAGGCACTCGATGCCGTGAGCTCCGCGACTGTGGAGATGGCGCAGACGCCGCTCTACTTCTACGTCGGCAAGGAGCCGGCGCTGGCCTATGCGACCGGCGCGCCCTTCGGAATGAACCATCGCCACCAGCATTCCTGGTGGACCTTCGGCGGCGGCGCCGAACTTTGCAACGAGGCGCTGAAGCCGTTCAAGACGCACGCCATCCTCTGCGGCAACTCCGGCACGCAGATGGGCGGCTGGTTCCGCAAGGAGATCAAGTCGGTCGATGACCTCAAGGGCCTGAAATTCCGCATCGCCGGCATGGGGGGCCATGTGCTGGCCAAGCTCGGCATCGTGCCGCAGCAGATCGCGGGTGGAGACGTCTATGGCGCGCTCGAAAAGGGCTCGCTGGATGCTGCGGAATTCGTCGGTCCGTATGACGACGAGAAGCTCGGCTTCTACAAGGTGGCGAAGTACTACTACTTCCCCGGCTGGTGGGAAGGCGGTGCCATGCTGCACATGATCGTCAATGACGAGAAGTGGAATGCGCTTCCCAAGCAGTACCAGGCGATCCTCACCCAGGCCGGTGCCGCCGCGGGCAGCTGGATGATCGAGAAATATGACAGCGTCAATCCCGCGGCCCTGAAGCGGCTTGTCGCCAACGGAACGGAGCTGCGCGCCTTCCCGCAGCCGGTCATGGATGCCTGCTACAACACCACCCAGGATCATCTGAACGAGATCGCCGCCAAGAGCCCTCTGTTCAAGAAGACCAAGGACAGCCACGACGCGTATATGAAGGAAGTGCTCTTCTACACGCAGATCGCGGAGAACTATTACGACAACTATCTGCTGAGCAAGATGCGCAAGGGCTGAGCGCGGCCGATCCGGCTGGCATCGATCCAGGAAAACGCTCCGGGGGGCGCCGTGCGGGCGCTCCCCGAGGTTGCGCAACAAGGAGGCCTGCATGAGGTCGTTGCCGCCATGGGCTTAGCCTTTGCGCCGGCCGGCGCCGGTGCGCAGGATCCGCCGGAGATCGCGGCCCTCGACGACAGCCTGCGCGGCGCGGTCGAACGCCAGGACGTTCCGGGTGTGGTCGCGCTGATTACAAATCGCGAACGCGTGCTCTACGAGCGCGCGTTCGGCGTAGCTGACGTCGCGAGCGGACGACCGCTGACGAAGGATGCGATATTCCGCATCGCCTCGATGACGAAGCCGATCACCTCCCTGGCCCTTATGCAGCTCGTCGAGCAAGGCCGCCTCGGCCTCGACGACGCCGCCGAAGAATACCTGCCAGAGCTGGCGGGACTGAAGGTCTTTCAGTCGTTTGATCCGGCGACGGGAGCCTATCGGCTGCGTCCGGCATCGCGGCCGCCGACGTTGAAGCATTTCCTCACTCACACGTCGGGACTGGCCTATCCGTTCACCAGCGAGACCTGGCGCGATTTCAAACCGCTCGACGGCGAAAGCCATCCGTTCGGCGGACCGCTATTGTTCGAACCGGGCGAGCGCTGGCACTACAGCACCAGCACCGATGTCATCGGCCGCCTGGTCGAGGTGGTGTCCGGAAAGAAGCTCGAGGACTACTTCCGTGCGCACATCTTTGCACCGCTGAAGATGGACGACACGTCCTACAATGTGCCCGACGCCAAGGGCCCGCGCCTGGTCGCGCAGCAGCAGCGTTCGGGCCGGCGCATGGACGGCGCCATCGAGCTGCAAGATCCGCAGCTCGGGCTCACGATCGCAGCACCGATCGGCGGCGGCGGGCTTGCCTCCACCGCGGAGGATTACGGGCGTTTCATGCGGATGTGGCTCAACGGCGGCGAACTCGACGGCGTGCGGGTTCTCAACTCTGAAACAGTGGCGCTGATGGGCCAGAACCATATCGGCGCGCTCACGGTCCCCGCCCACAAGAGCGCGTTGCCGCGTAGTGCCGATTTCACCTTCATCGCCGACGGCCGCGACAAATGGGGCCTTGGCTTCCTGATCACGGCCGACCAGGTGCCCGGCAAGCGCTCGCCCGGCAGCCTGAGCTGGGGCGGCATCAACAATACTTACTTCTGGATCGACCCCGCGCACGGCATCGCCGGCGTGATCATGATGCAGTATTTGCCGTTCGCCGACGCCAGGGCGCTGGCTGTCTACGATGCCTTCGAGCGCGGCGCCTACCGGCTGGTGAATGCGGGGAAATAGATGGCAACGAACGCTGCCGTCCTATCGCTTCGGCTTGGCAAGCACCACCCTGCCCCGTGAAGCAATACCGCCCCAACTGGCGGACCAGCCGAACTCCGAGACGGAGCCTTGCTCCGCTCCCTTCTCATCCCAAGCGCCCTGCAGCGCAAACAGGGCGCCTTGGGGATCAGTACATCGCACCATCCCGCCACCATCCGGCAGCTGGATCGGCCCCTGAAGAATGCGGCCTCCGCCGGCGTCAACGCGCTTGGCAGCCGCGGCGATATCCTCGACATTGAAATAATAAAGCCAACACGACTGCGGCACGCTCGGAAGCTTGGTGAGCATGCCGCCGACCGTCTGCCCGGCCACCGAAAATAGCTGATACAGATCCGCCGGGGCGTCTTCAGCATACGCCTTCCGCCAGCCAAAAAGCTCTCCGTAAAAAGCAAAGACCTTGTTCCGATCCTCGGCGAGCAATTCATGCCAGCCCACGCGTCCGGGCTCGAGCAACCCGCTGCATGGCTGCGCGCCATGTGTCAGTCCAGTGACCAGCGCAAACGTCGCCCCTTGCGGATCGGCGACTACTGAAAGTCGGCCGATATTGCTCTCGGTCGGCGCCAGCAGGATGGCTCCCCCAAGGCGCTTGATCTGCTCGGCCTTCGCATCGACGTCATCGACGGCGATGTAGCCGACCCATCTGGGAGTCGCCCCAGATCGCAGCCCCTCGTCCGGAAGGTCCATGAGTCCCGCAACCGGAGTGTCGGCTGCAGTAAGCACCGTGTAGGAAAATCCAGGAGTCGACGTAGCTTTCGCAGTCCAGCCGACGACCTTGCCATAAAAGGCACCTGCTGCCGCCACATCCGTGGTCAATAGCTCGTACCAGGCGAAGCGTCCC
>JAEZEU010000256.1 GCA_023432885.1 Pseudomonadota bacterium
GCGAAGTGAACCGTCGCCATTGCGAGCGCAGGCGCCTTGCAACGGCGATCAGGGCGGCAGATGTCCGCACTACCGGACCCATGATTTGACATTTTGACGACAAGTGTCAAAATCGTCAAATGAGCCCGCGCGAGCGCATTCTGGATGCCGCGATGACCGTGTTTCGCCGGCACGGCTTCCGGCGTTCCTCGATCGAGGAGACGGCGGAGGCCGCAGGCCTGACGCGACAGGCGCTCTACCATCACTTCAAGTCCAAGGAGGCGCTGTTCCGCGCCGTGATCGAGCGCGTGCATGACGGCGCGCTGGCCGACGGCGCGGCTGCCGCAGGAAGCGCCGAAGCCGCGGGAAAAGCGCTCGCCGACATCATCGTTGCGCAGGTTGTCGCGCGCCTGAAGGCCTTTGTCGCCAGCTTCGACGGCTCGCCGCATGTCGACGAGCTTTTCTCGGAACACCTGAACCATGCGCGCGACCTCTATCAGCAATACGCCGCGCTGCATGACGCGCAGATCGCCGCGACCATCGAGCGCGTCGTCAAGCGTCAGAAGCTGGCTCTCGCCCCCGGCATGACCGCTGCGAAGCTCGCGCGTTATCTCGAGCTGGCCGTCACCGGCACCAAGTCCGCGTATCCCTCGATGCGTCCTGCCGACGCTTTTCTGCGCGATGCCGAGGCTATGCTGCGCACGCTGATCGCGGGCGCCCTCGCACCGTCGAACCCGAAGAAGCCAAGCCCGTCTGCCCGCCCCGTCCGCCGCAAATCAGGAGCCCGGAAATGAGCACCATGACGATCAACGGCGAATCCGCCGCCCTCCCCGAGGATCGCGACGCGCTTCTGGTCGATGTCATCAGGGACCGGCTCGATCTCACCGGCACCAAGCTCGTGTGCGGCTCGGGCGTTTGCGGCGCCTGCACGGTGCTGCTCGACGGCGCGCCGGTGGCAAGCTGCCTGTTGCCGGCGCACGCCGCGGCCGGCAAAAGCGTGACCACGGTCGAGGGCATCGCCGCGGCCGATTTGCATCCGGTCCAGAAGGCCTTCATGGCGCACGACGCGCTGCAATGCGGCTTCTGCACGCCGGGCTTCATCGTCGAGGCAACCGCGTTTTTCGATCGCTGGCGCGCGGCGAATGGCACAGCCACTCCCTCGCGCGAAGAGATCGGTGCGGCCTTGTCAGGCCATCTCTGCCGCTGCGGCGCCTATGACGGCATCTTCAATGCGGTGGCTGCGGCCTGCGCTGGCCAATTCGACGGCCTTAATGTGCAGCCGCCCCGCGTCGAGGCGCCCGCCAAGGTGACGGGCGCGGCGAAATACACCGTCGACATCAGGCATGACGGCCAGCTCGAAGGGATCATCCTGCGCTCCAACCTCGCGCATGCGAAAATCACCGGCCTCGATTTGAAGCCTGCGCTTGCCATTCCGGGTGTTGCTGCCGCGGTCTCGCTGCTGAGCGAGGACGCCGTGGTGCGCTTCGTCGGCGCGCCGATTGCGGCAGTCGCGGCAACCGACCGCAAGACGGCGCTTGCAGCGATCGAGGCGATCAAACTGTCGAGCCAGCCGCTGCCCTCGGCGGTTGGGCTTGACGAGGCCCGCAAGGCGAATGCCGCCGTCGTGTTCGACAAGTCGAATCGCAAGCGTGCCGGCAACGTTTCCGAAGGCGCCGGCGGTCCTGCGCCGTGGAAAGGAAACCTGCGGGGTCCCACGTCGGCATTCTCGCAAAAGGCGAGGAAGGCGCGAAACTGGATCGGCAGCGCGCGGGAAAGCGCAGATCCGCTGCTGGTCGAGGCAACGTTCCGCACGGCGACCCAGCAACATGCATGTCTTGAGCCGCATGCCGCGGTGGCGCGTTTCGACGGCGACCGCCTCACCGTGCATGTCTCGACACAGGCAGTATTCCAGCTCGCCGACCTGATCGCCAAGCGCTTCGGCATTTCCCGTGACAAGGTGCGCGTCATCGCCGATCACGTCGGCGGCGGCTTCGGTTCGAAGGCAAGCCTCGGCACCGAGACCATTGCAGCGATCGAGCTTGCCCGCGCCGCGAAGGCGCCGGTCCGCGTCGTGTTCGACCGGCACGAAGAACTATCCGTCACCGGCTACCGGCCGGCGGCCGAAATCAAGATCGCGCTCTTGCCCTCCGCCGAAGGCGCGCTGAAGGCGCTGACGTTCAACGCCTGTGCCGATACGGGCGCGGCGACTAACTCGACGATCGCCGGCCTCGCGCGCCTGATCTATCCGGCGGAAGCCAAAGAGCTCACCGATTACGATGTGATCTCCAACCTGCCGCCCGGCGCGCCGTTCCGCGGGCCCGGCGGCCCGCCGATGGCGTTCGCGCTCGAGCAGGCGGTCGATGAGGCCGCGCTGCGGATGAAGGTCGATCCGATTGCCTTGCGCAAGCGATGGGACCCCAGCCCCAACAGGCAGCGCCTCTACGACTGGGCATCCGCTCTCGATGTCTGGCGCAGCAGGAGGAGCAGCGCCGATCAGACCGGCCGCTATCGCCGCGGCATCGGGGTCGCCAGCGGGTACTGGCTCTATATCTGGCAGCCCGGCTCCAGCATCGAAGTCGCCGTCAGAAACGGCCGCCTGATCGCGAGCACGTCGACCCAGGACATTGGCCAGGGCAGCCGCACGGTCATCGCCAACACCGTTGCGCAGGAGTTCGGACTGGAGCCGCATGAGGTGGAAGTGCGGATCGGCGATTCCCGTTTGCCGGAGGGACCGGGCGCGGGCGGCAGCCGCACCACGGCGTCGGTGATCCCGCCGACGCTGATCGCCGTGCAGAGGCTGAAGGCCGCGATCGAGCGCAGCGCCACGCAGAAGCCCGCGCCCGGCTCGAACGCACCCTGGCGCGAGTTGCTCGCGGCCTCGCCCGATCTTTCCGCCTCCGGCGTGCGCCCGGAAGATGCCAGGCCCACTGATTCAAATGTGCGTTCGCCTCTCAGAGACGCCGGCTTCATCGGCATCGTCTTCGGCTGGATGATGCGGCGCTTCTCGAACCTTGCCATCGGCGCCGGCGTGCCAAGCTCGGTGCAGGTGGTGGAGGTCGAGGTCGACACCTGGCTTGGCCATGTCCGCGTGATCAGCGTGCACACGGGCCTTGCCGTGGGCAAGATCGCAGCCCCTGCGCTGGCGCGCAGCCAGGCGACCGGCTCAGTGATCCAGGGCATCGGCTATGCGCTCTATGAGGCCCGCGAGACCGATGCCAGAAGCGGCCATGTGCTGACCTCGGGCATGGAGGACTATCGCATTCCCGGCATTGCCGACACGCCCGAGATCGACGTGCATTTCGACGAAGCCGGCTTCGATCACGTGATGGGCGGCAGCGTCGGCATCGGCGAGGTCGCGACCGTGCCGACATCGCCGGCGATCGCCAACGCCATCTGCAACGCGATCGGCGTCCGGCCGACGGAGACCCCGATCACGCCGGCGCGCATCGTCGCCGCCC
>JAEZEU010000340.1 GCA_023432885.1 Pseudomonadota bacterium
GGGAGTGGAGTGGGGCGACCGCCATGCACGCTCCTGACCCGCGCGGACCAAGGCACGTTCCTTGCTTCTCGACAGGCGGCCCACCTTGCCGAGACAACCATGTCAGGAATTCCGCGTCGCTACAGCCACTTTGTCTATGGAGCCATCCAGTCGGGACTGACGTGCGCGATCGCTGCGGCGATCGCCAGCTTCCCCCTCATGAGTTCAGGCGGCTTTGTCGTGCACTGGCTTCAATCCTGGATGCTCTCCTGGCTTGCCATGTTGCCTGTCGTGCTGTTCGCGGCGCCGGCCATCCGGCGCTTGGCGCTTGCCATGACATATGAGGAGTAAGGGGCTTGGACGTGTAGCACACGGGCAAATCTGGCGCCGCGACTGTGGCGTCCATCCGGCCTGGACAACAAAGATGCAAAACTCAGGCGAAATCGCGCCTTAGAATGAGAGCGATTGCCGCAAACTCAGTTGTCGTCCCGGGCAAGCGAAGCGCGACCCGAGACCCATAATCACAGGCGACAGCTTTCCGAGGCTGAGGCCCGGCGTGCTCAACAACAGTGTGCCTGTGGTACCGGCTTTCGCCGGGCCCACAAGAATCCTACGCGGCCTTCTGCACCTTCGGCTTCACCTTGCTGGCGTCGAGCGGCAGCGTGACGCGGACGACAGTGCCGGTACCGAGCTTGGAGCGCAGCTTCATGCTGCCGCCATGCAGGCCGGTCAGCGAGCGGGCGATGGCAAGCCCGAGGCCCGAGCCCTGATAGCTCTTGGTGAGCTGGCTCTCGACCTGCTCGAACGGCTTGCCCAGTCGCCGCAGCGAGTCCGGGGCGATGCCGATGCCGGTATCGGCGATCATCAGCACGATGGAATCCTTCAGCATGCGGCCGCGTACTTCCACTTTGCCGTCGTCCGGGGTGAATTTTACCGCATTCGACAGCAGGTTGCCGATGATCTGCTTCACTGCACGGCGGTCGGCGACCACGGAAATCGTGTTCTCGATATCGGCATGCAGCGTCAGGTGCTTGTCCTCGGCGCGGCCCGATACCACGCGCAGGGACTCGGCCAGCGTCCGCGAAAGGTCGAGCGGCTCCATGTCGAGCTTCATGCGGCCGGCCTCGATCTTCGACATGTCGAGGATGTCATTGATGACCTCGAGCAGGTATTTTCCGGAGGTCAGGATGTCGTGACAATATTCCTGGTACTTGTCCGAGCCGAGCGTGCCGAACATGCCACTGCCCATGATCTCGGAGAAGCCGATGATGGCGTTGAGCGGCGTGCGCAACTCGTGGCTCATGTTGGCGAGGAATTTCGACTTGGCTTGGTTGGCTTCCTCGGCGCGGTTCTTCTCCTCGGCGTATTTTTGCGCGAGGTCGGCAAGCTCGACGGCCTGGCGTTCCAGTGCCGACTGCGAGCGCTGCAGGTCGGAGACGGTGGCGCGCAGGCGAAGGTCATTGTCGACCAGCTTCTGCTCGTGCTCCTTGATGCGGGTGATGTCGGTGCCGACCGAGACGTAGCCGCCGTCCTTGGTGCGCCGCTCGCTGATGTGCAGCCAGCTGCCGTCCTCGAGTTGCGCCTCGAAGGTGCGGGCGCCGGGCGCCTGGTTGGCAGCGCCATGCAGGCGCGTGCGCACTTCCGGCATGCTGCCGACCTCGATCACGGTCTCGTAGGATGTGCCGGGCGTCACCGCGGTGTCCGGCAGCTTGTGCAGGCGCTGGAAGTGGGAGTTGCAAAGCACCAGGCGGTCCTCGGCGTCCCACAGCACGAAAGCTTCGGGAATGGTCTCGATGGCGTCACGAAGACGCAGGTCAGCCTCCACGGTCTTCTCGGCGAGGCTCTTCTGCTCGGTAATGTCGACGGCAATGCCGATCAGATGCATGCCGGAATCGCCGGCGGCGTGGGAGAGCTCGCAGCGCACGCGCAGCCAGATCCAGTGGCCGCCGGCATGCTGCATGCGGAAGGACTGGTCGATGTGGTCGATGCTGCCGGCAATGAGGCGATCGGCGATCTCGAAGAGGTCGATGTCGTCGGAATTCACCAGCGCGTTGACTTCGCCGAAGGTGAGGAGGTCGCTGCGGCTGTCGAGCCCGAGCATGGTGAACATCGACTGCGACCAGAAGATGCGGCCGCGAGAGAGATCCCAGTCCCAGAGGCCGCAGCGGCCGCGGTTGAGCGCGGTGTCGATGCGGCCGCGCACCGCGTCATTGATGAGGTCGCCCTCGCGGGCGCGGGTCGATTGCCAATGGAAGGCAAAGCCGAGGATCAGCACGACGAAACCCGTGGTTGCCGACAGTGTGACCGAAAGCGCTGCGTCGGAGCCCCAGATCGGCTCGTTCTTTTCCTGGATCACGATGACCTGGCCCGGAATCGACTTGACCACGCGCTGGGTCGCCATCGCACCGCCGCCGCTCGGCAGGATCATGTCGGTGACGGCGCCCTGCTGGCCGGCAGGGGTACTGAGCAGCTGCGCCATGGAGATGACGTCGAGGATGCGGTCGGGCTCGATGCCAGCGTCGACCGGCACGCGGGCGAGCACGCGCTGGTCGGCGCTGACCACGATGACGTGGCGACCGGAGGCGCTGCCCCAGGAGGGGATGAGTCCGGGCAGGATGTTCTGCAGCCGCTCGATGGTCGCGGCGCGCTCCTGCCGCGCGGAAGCAAGGCGGTCGAGCCGTTCGGTGAGGAGATCGGCGAGCGCGGCAATGTCGCGCTTCATGGTGGCGCGCTTCTGCCGGGTCTGGTCGATGACCTGCACGAAGGCGCCGAGGCAAATGGTGACGAGGAAGGCGATGATCAGGGTGGGCACAGCCCTGCGCAGAGCAGGCTCAGCCGTCAGGAGCCTGGTGTAGGCCGGTTTCGCGATCGATTGCGCCAATCCCTTGATCGAATCGGATTGGACGCACGCGTTCGCCGCGTGCGCACGCGCCATGCCTGAGACCCCCGCCGAAATCCTGTTTGAACGCCCCTCCGGAAGAAACCCCACGTCACTTCCGAATCACAGTGATTTGAATCCGTTTTTCGCGCACTGTCGAGAGTCAACGAATCCTTAATGCGAAATAAATCTTGTCCAACGCTGATTTGGAAGCCGGGCGCGGCCACAATCCGAGTCCGAAAGAGGAACGCCGCCGTAATTCTACGGCTCAATTGCGATCTACGCGCGCGGCGGCTCGGCGTGACTGATGACGCGCTTGATGGTGGGGAAGGCACGGCGCAGCGCGCGCTCGATCTCGTCCACGCTCTGATGCACCTTGATCACGCTCATCGTGGGGGCGGCACGGCAGTGAAAATTGACGATCTCGCCCGCCTCGGTGTCGCGCACCCGCACGTTATGAATATCTTGGATGGCGCCTTGGGCGGCGAATTCCACCAGGGCGGCCCTGATGGTGGCGACGCGCTCGGCCGAAGCGTCGGTGCCGTGCGGCAGCTCCGGCTCCAGCGGCTCGATATGGGTGTCGACCTCGACGTCCTCGCCGAAATCCTCGCGGATATGGAGCTCGAGTTGGTGGGCGATTTCGTGGGCCTCGACCAGCGGCATCTCGCCGTCGACCTCAATGTCGATGCTGACGATCAGCTTTTCGCCTAGGTCGTGAACGGTGACGTGATGCACCGCAAGGCCCGAATTGCGGGCGATCACCATGATGCGCTCGCGCACGCTTTCATTGTCGCGCGCCACCGGCACCGCGGTGAAGGTAAGGTCGGCGTCGCCCAGGGCATCGCGGACCGCTTGCTGCGCCTTTCGCTTGATCTCCTCGACGCGGTCGATTGGATACGTGCGCGGAACCTTGGCAATGGTCTCGATGAAATGGGTAGGGCCGACCATGCGCACGCGCGTGCGCTCGATACCGACGACGCCCGGGACCGCGCCGATCGCGGCTTCGGCCTTCTCGGTCACGCCCTCGGGGGCGCGGTCGAGCAGGGTTTCCACGGTGGCGCGGGTCATCTTGAGGCCCAGGAACCCGATCATCAGAGCGACCACGATGGCCGCCGCCGCGTCGCCCCACCAGAAGCCGAAGGCCGCGAGGAGAAGTCCGGTGATGACGGCCACCGATCCGAGTACGTCGGAAGCGAAATGGAGTGCGTCAGCCGCCAGGGCCTGGCTCTTGGTCTCGCGTGCGGTACGGTGAAGCGCGCGGGCGCGCCAGAAGTTCAAGGCGATGTCGATCACCAGCACGACGAACGGGATCGCCGAGATGGTTGGCGGCGGCCTGCCTTCGCGCAGATGGCCGTATGCCTCCACCAGAATGCCTCCGGCGAGTACGTAAAGCAGGGCGGTGACGCCGAGTGCCGACAGGCTCTCGAACTTGCCGTGGCCGTAATGATGTTCCTCGTCGGCAGGGCTGTCGGAAACCCGCACCACGGCCCAGGTAATGATGGTCGCGACCAAGTCGATCGCAGAGTGCAGGGCCTCCGAGATCAGTGCCAGGGACCCAATGGCGATACCGACCGTGAGCTTGGCCGCCGCCATGCCGCCACTGACGAGAATCGAAATCGCGGCGACGGAAGTCTTTTTGCTGATGTCTTTTGTGAGGGCGGTCATGAGCGGCGGTTTAGCAGCCCATCCGTTAACATCAAGCCGCGCTGTGGATGCAGTCGCAACTGGCTCGCAAGAGCGAGTTTGTTGCAAATTGTTCCGAGTCTAACGAGCGGGTGCGCAGGGTAGGGCAAGGCGCAAGCGTGCCCACGTGTACAAGCGAATTCGTGAAGGTGGGCGCGGCGCAAGAGCACCTTTGCCCACCTTGCGGATCGGCGCGTTACAAGGTCACCACGATCTTGCCGAGATGCTTGTTGGCTTCCATGTGCTCGAAGGCCTTGCCGATATCGGCGAACTTGAAGACCTTGTCGATCGGCAGCTGCAGCTTGCGGCTTTCCACCGCGCCCCAGATGTCCTTGCGGACCTCGTCGAAGATCTCGCGGATCTCCTCGGCGGTGCGGGTGCGGAAGGTGACGCCGATGTAATTGATGCGGCGCGCGGCATGCAGGTCGAAATTGAAATCGCCGTGGGTGCCGCCGAGGCGGCCGACATTGACGATGCGGCCCTTGATCTTCGTGGCCTTGAGATTCTGGTTGGCGACGCCGCCGGAAACCTGATCCACGATGAGGTCGACGCCTTCGCCATTGGTGGCCTTCAAGACTTCGTCGACCCAGCCGGCATCGGAGGAGTCGATGGCGAGGTCGGCGCCGAACTCCTTCAATCGGCTGCGGCGCCTGGCGTCCGTGGAGGAGCCGATCACGAGTTTTGCGCCCTTGAACTTCGCGATCTGCATCGCCATCAGCCCGACGCCGGAACTCGCGCCCTGGATGAGCACGCTCTGGCCCGGCTGCAGCGCGCCGTTGGTGACGACGGCGTTGTGCATGGTGGAAAGCGCGATGGGCAGGGTGCAGGCCTCGTCAAAATTCATGTTGGAAGGCGCGCGGAACAGGCGGCCGTGGTCGGCCAGCGTATATTCCGCGAACGCGGCGGCGCCCGAGCCCATGACGCGGTCGCCGACCTTCACGCCCTTCGCGTCCGGACCGAGCTCGGCGACTTCGCCGGCCCATTCCATGCCGAGCACGGTGCCGATGCCGCCGCGCGAACCATGCACATGGCCCTTGGTCATGCCAAGGTCGGCGCGGTTCAACCCGCAGGCATGAACCTTGACCAGCACCTCGGTGCCCTTGGGCGTCGGCTTTGCGACATCCGCAATGGCGGGGCCGCTCGCCCCGTAGACATAGGCTTTCATGAAACGCCTCTTCTTCTTGTTGGTCGCGGCGCGGGTGCCGGTTTACTCGGCGGCCTGGCGCTGCGCGCCGGAGAGCATGCCTTCGAGCCGGCTGCGCACGATCGCTTCGGCCTCGCGGATGATGCGCGAGACGAGCTCGGCGCAGCTCGGGATGTCGTGGATCAGGCCCTGCACCTGGCCGGCCGACCAGATGCCATGGTCGGCATCGCCGGTCGCATAAACCATCTTGCCGCGGGCGCCGGCAACGAGCTCGCGGATGTCCTCGAACTTGGCGCCTTCCTTTTCCATCGCCACCACCTTGGTCGAGACCGCGTTCTTGGCCACGCGCGAGGTGTTGCGCATGGTGCGGAAGATCAACTCGGTCTCGCGCTCGTCATTGGCGACGATGCGTTCTTTGACCAGCTGATGGATCGGGCTCTCCTTGGTGCACATGAAGCGCGTGCCCATGTTGATGCCGTCGGCGCCAAGCGCGAGAGCGGCGACGAGGCCGCGGGCATCGCCGAAGCCGCCCGAGGCGATCATGGGGATCTTCACCTTGTCGGCGGCGACGGGAATCAGAATCAGGCCGGGCGTGTCGTCCTCGCCGGGATGGCCGGCGCATTCAAAGCCGTCGATCGAGATGCCGTCGACCCCCATGCGCTCGGCGGACAGCGCGTGACGCACGCTGGTGCATTTGTGCAGAATCTTGATGCCGTGCTTCTTGAACTCCTCGACATGCTCCTGCGGCTTGTTGCCGGCGGTCTCGACGATCTTGATGCCGGCCTCGATGATGGCCTGGCGGTATTCGGCGTAGGGCGGCGGCTTGATCGCGGGCAAAATGGTCAGGTTCACGCCGAACGGCTTGTCGGTCATGTCGCGGCAGCGCGCGATTTCCTTGCTGAGGTCTTCAGGCGTCGGCTGGGTCAGCGCCGTGATCATGCCGAGCGCGCCGGCATTGGCGACGGCCGCGACAAGTTCGGCGCGTCCGACCCATTGCATGCCGCCCTGCACGATCGGGTGTTCGACACCGAACATTTCGGTAAAGCGCGTCTTGAACATTGCCTGCCCTCTCGGTTGTCTGCGGCGCTTGCGCCGCAATTTCCGCGGCGCGGATCATGGCGCACGCTGGATTGGCAGGCAGGATGCCGCCCAGACCGGCAAAAGTCTATCCTGCACGGGCGCTGGTCTCAGGCGGAGATCGAGAGGAGAGCCGAAATTCGGCCCGGTTTTACGCCAGCGGCAGGCCTGCCGGCGAAACTCGTTGGTCAGTCGCCCGATCCCGTCGATGGCGACGGTGACGGTGTTGACGGCTCCTTCATGACGCCGATGACGTCCGGCATCGATGAGGTTGCCGGGCAGCAGCGTCATGTCGTGCAATGTCTCGCTGACGAACTCTTGCCCGCCGGCGGCGGTGCGCCTTCAGGCAGATGATGACGAAATCCTGCACGCCGAAGCTCGGTCGCCGCTCAGGCCACGCGCTGCGTCTGCGCCGGAGCCGCCGTGGATGCCGACTCGTCGAACGCCGCCGCAATATCGCGGATGCTGATGACGCCGATCAGGCTAAAGTTGTCGATTACCGGAAGGTGGCGGATGTGATGCTTGTTCATGAGGTGACGTGCATGTTCCAGCGTGTCGGTGGAGGAGCAGGAGACGAGCTGCTGTACGGAGATCAGTTGCGACACCTTCACGTTGGCGCCGGCCGCGCCGTGCTCGGCGATGGCGCGGACGACGTCGCGCTCGGTGAACATGCCGACTGCCGTGTTGCCTTCGGTGCGTACGACGTCCTTGACCACCAGCGCGCTGATATTGCTCGAGCGCATCAGCTGGGCGGCGATCGCGACGGTTTCATTCATGCGGACCGTTGCAACACGGGCGGTCTTCTTGCGCAGGATATCTCCGACTTGCATTGCAACCTCCTTGGTAGGAAGAACGTCGTCATTCTTGGTATACGTAATGCCAATTGTCAATGCCACGATAAGCC
>JAEZEU010000375.1 GCA_023432885.1 Pseudomonadota bacterium
TGAGACGGTCTATCAGGAGATTCAGGTCCTTCACCCCGCGCAGGAATGCCTCGCAGCGACCGGTGAGAAGGACCCCGCTCCTGTCCGCATCGATTGCCTCGCGCGCAGCCCTGATGCGCTCAACCGCCAGCGCGCGATCGAACAAGGGTTTTCCGGCATCGCCGGTAAAGTCCTCGATCGAAAGGCCGGCCACCCCGGTCTTCACCGCGCGGGCGACATTGACCCCGACCTTCTCCGGCTCATGGGCGAAGCCGTCCTCGAAGTCGGCATTGACGGGGATGTCCACTGCGGCACTGATTGCGGCTAGATGGTTGCAGACGTCATCGACGGTGACGCGGTTGTCCGCTTTCCCCATCGTCCAGGCAAACCCTGCGCTCGTGGAGGCCAGCGCCTTGAAGCCCAGATGCTGCAGCGCTTTCGCACTGCCGATGTCAAAGGGATTGGGGATGATGAAACATCCCGCCTCATGCAGCTTCTTGAAGGCGGCGCGCTTGTCAGCAGTTGTCAACATAGTGTCTCCCGATGTTTTTCGTTTGCGCAGCCAAAGATAGGAACCTAGGCATCTTTCGCCAGCGTCATCCCACCACCTTGCGCAGGAATGTCCGCTCCTCTGCAAGTATGAATTTGTTCTCTTCCGCGAAATTGAAATTGGCCGATCCTTCTGCGTCAGCGCGCAGTCTCGCCCGATAAGCCTCATAAGTCGCGAGGCTGTCGAAGGAGATCAGCGCAAATGCGATATTGTTCGTACCCTCGTGCGGCATCCAGTAGCCGATCAGGTCGCCGCCGCATTTGGGGATAATGCTGAGCCAGTTCTTGGAATACTGCTCGAACATCGCACGTTTGTGCGGATCGAGCTGGTAGCGGATGAATACGGTGATGGTCATCGCGGCCTCGGTCCTCACTTGCGGCACTGCGAGGCGTGAAGCGATGGACTGCTTTGCTTCGCTCGCAATGACGAATTCTGTGCCACCGGTATATCTCCTTGCCTGACGTCGATGCTTCGTCTAACATCGAAATATGAAATCCGGCCCCGATATTTCCATGGTCGCCTCTCTGGTCGGCGATCCAGCACGCTCCAACATGCTGACGGCGCTGATGAGCGGCCGAGCGCTCACTGCAAGCGAACTGGCGCAGGAAGCCGGCATCACGCCGCAGACCGCAAGCTCGCATCTGGCGAAGCTCGAAGCCGGCGGGCTGATAGAGCTGGAGAAGCAAGGCCGTCACCGCTACTATCGGCTCACCGGCCCCGACGTAGCCCATGTGCTGGAGGGCCTGGCGGGCCTCGCCGCGCGCGCCGGCCACATGCGCGTGCGCACGGGACCCAAGGATCCAGCGCTGCGCCGGGCCCGCGTCTGCTATGACCACCTCGCAGGCGACCTCGGCGTGCAGATGCTCGATTCTTTGCGAAGGCAGCGGCTGGTACGGCAGAACAAGGACGCGATCGAACTCACCGGCGAAGGCCGGCGCTTCATGGCCGAAAGCCTGCAGATCGATGCAGAGAGCCTGGCCCACCCTCGCCGGCCGATATGCAAGGCCTGCCTCGACTGGAGCGAGCGGCGGCATCATCTGGCAGGCACGCTCGGTGCGGCCATCATGACGCGCTTTTCCGAACTGAACTGGGCGCAGCGCGATCCGACGCCCGGAAGCCGTGTCGTCAATTTCACCCGCACCGGCGAAAAGCGCTTCGCGGCGCTGTTCGGGAACACTGCACCCTGAGGGGTCGTTGAACAACCCATTGTCCTGTTCATCTGGAGTATTCCATGCCCCGCCTGTTCCTGATCGCGGCAGCCGTTTGGCTGCTGGTTGGGCTGATCCATCTCCCCGCTTCCGCGGCTGAGCCAGAGCCGTACGGCATCGCCCTCGAGGGTTTTGCCTATCCCTACCCCGTCCATTTGCTGCCGCTGGTCAACGACGGCGAGCCTGTTCGGATGGCCTACATGGATGTCGCTCCCGGCACGCCGAACGGCCGCAGCGTGGTGCTGCTGCATGGGCGCAACTTTCCCTCCAGCTACTGGGCGCCGGTGATCGCGGCTCTGACCGGCGCCGGTTACCGCGTGGTAGTGCCGGACCAGATCGGCTTCGGAAAATCGTCCAAACCGCAAGGCGACCTGCATTTCGACACGCTGGCGCGGAATACGGTCACGTTGCTCGATCATCTCGGCATCGCCAAGGCGGATATCGTCGCGCATTCAATGGGCGGCATGCTGGCCGTGCGCATCGCCCGCACCTACCCGGATCGCGTTTCACATCTGGTGCTGACCGCGCCGATCGGACTGGAGGACTACCGTCTCTACGTCCCGCCTACCCCGACCGACAAGATCATCGAGAACGAGAACAGGCTCACGGCTGAGGCCTATCGCAAACAGCTTGAGACGAACTACGCGCTGAAACTGCCGCCCGAGCAGGTAACACCGTTCATCGTCTCCCGCTTCAACATCAAGGACAGCGCCGAATATCCGCGCTGGATTCGCGCATTTGCCGCCTCAGCGCAAATGATCTATCGCGAGCCCGTCGTGCACGAGATTCCGCTCATCACCCAGCCGACGCTGTTCGTGATGGGCGCGGATGATCATAACGCCCCCGGAAAGGCCAATGCGCCCGAAGCCTTGCGTGCGAAGATGGGACAGAACGCGGAGCTCGCCAAGTCACTCGCGGCCAAAATGCTCGATGCGCGGGTCGAAGTCATTCCCGACACCGGACATCTCGTGTTCCTGGAGGCGCCGGCCAAATACGACGGCCTGATCCTCGGTTTTCTGTCGAAATGAATGGCAGGGATCATGCGATCCCCGCCTCGCGCATTGTGGCAAATGCTCACCAGTAACGGCGGCGCCAGTAACGGCGGCGCCAATGCCGACGCCGGTGCCAGCCCCAATGCCTGTGGCGGTGGCCCCAGTGCCTGTGGCGGTGGCCCCAGTGCCTGTGGCGCCAGCCCAAATGACGCCCGCGAGCCCAGCCGCGATGACGACCATGGCCCCAGCGCACTTCTTGCGGCTGTAGACGATCGGCTTCCTCTTTCGATGTCACGGCGGGCTGCGTGGGATTCTCCGGCAGTTTCGTTTGCTCGTCGAGAGGCTGCGGCATCAGCGGCGCGGCTTGCGCGGTTGCGGCGAATGCCGCGACACCGGCGGCCGCACCGGCGGCGATCTTGAGGAATTCCCGGCGTTCCATGTTTCCTCCTTCAGTCGCACGTGATGCGAAGCAAATCTCGCCGCGTAGCGATGAATGCGTGCTGAACCGTCCGTTCATCTTTGTGACTGAGGAAGGTAAGGTCGTTTGGAAGATTTTGCTTGGCCCTGTCGCCCGCCCGCCTGACGAAGAGCCACAACTGCGAGGCCCGATCCGCAGCACGTTCGAGAAGCGCGCCAAGCGCGCTCCAAAAGCCTCGTTGCAAATCCGTTGGGCAGTTGAAAGCTGTTGCCACCAGCGCACCGATGTGACGAGTGCGTTATCGGATACTGTTGACCGGTCACAACAGCGGCGCTGCCAAGAGCGGCAGCGCCCACTGCGATTTCCTACGCGAGCTCATCGACGCCTGGACCAGCGGGGGCGCCAATGCGGGTGCCGCCGGTGCGGGTGCCGCCAGTGACGACGACGCCAATGCGGGTGGCGCCGACGATGGTGATGGTGACCCCACTGTACTTCTTCCGGCTGCAGGCGGTCGCTCTCTTCCTGCGATGTCACGGCGGGATGCGCGGAACGCTCCGACGGCTTTGCATCCTCCTTGAGAGGCTGCGGGTTCAGCGGCGCCGCTTGAGCGGTTACGGCGAAGCCTGCGAAACCGCTGGCTACACCTGCTGCAATCTTGAAAAATTCCCGACGTTCCATGTCTTCCTCCTCGCGCGATCTGCAGATGTGCTGCCGCGCCTTGACGAATGCGTGCAGCGCGGCTCGTGTTGAGGCACGAGCCGAGCATTCACGTTGTGGCACGCACAATGGGGAAGCTAAGTCGTCAGAAGAAATACTGTTCCCGCCCGATCGGGACGAAACGAAGCGTCGATATGTCGCTGTCCGGCAGTCCGCTACGCCGCAAACTCCTCCGCCAGCACCAGTACCTCTCGCGTGCGGCTCACGTCGGGCCAATCGCGGTTGAAGTCGGCAATCAGCCGCTTCATCTCCTCGCCGCCGGTAGCGCGATCGAGCGCGGCCTTGTCGGCAAACCGGTACATCGCCTGATGCAGTGAGGGATCGTTAGCGCTCCAGAAGCGCCACGCCCGCTCTACGCCAAAGGACTTTGCCGCATCCGGCAGATGTTCGCGCGAATACCACGCGTCGAACGCGGCGCGCTTGGCCGGATCGCTGACGGTGGCACGGACGATGAAATACGCGGCAGGCATGGCTTCCTCCCTTATTTTATGCTGAGAATAGCGCAAACTCTTCATGAAGTGGAGCGCCCATGACGCTGAGCCCTGAGCAGCAGGACCTCAAGAAGCGCGCGCGCACACTGGCGCGCGAGACCATCGCACCCCGCGCCGCGGAAGTCGACCGAAGCGAGCAATATCCGTGGGACAATGTGAAGGCCCTCACGGAAGCCGGCTTCTTCGGGATGACGATCCCAAAGAAGCTTGGCGGCCCCGGCCTCGGCTTTCTCGAAGCTGCGCTGGTGGTCGACGAGATGGCGCAGGTCTGCGGCGTCACCGGGCGTATTGTGGTCGAGGCCAATATGGGCGCGATTTCTGCCGTCATGCATTACGGCACCGAGGCGCAGAAAAAGCTCGCGGCGGAACTGGTGCTTGCCGGTGACAAGCCCGCGATCTGCATCACCGAGCCCGGCGCGGGATCGGCCGCCAGCGAGATGACGACCCGCGCCGACCGCAGGGGCAATGTCTATGTGATCAATGGCAGCAAGCACTGGATCACCGGTGGCGGAGTGTCGCGGCTGCACCTGGTGTTTGCCCGCGTGTTCGACGAGGCCGGCGCAGAGCAAGGCATTGGCGGGTTTCTCGCAATTCGCGACCAGACCAGGGGGCTGGTGATCGGCAGACGCGAGCCCACGATGGGCCTGCGCGGCATTCCTGAGACGGAGATTGTTTTTCAAGACATGGAAATCGGCGACGAGATGGTTGTGCTGCCACCCTCCGGCTTCCGGCGCGGCTTTGCCGATCTCATGAACGCCTATAATTCCCAGCGCGTCGGCGCGGCCACCGTGGCGCTTGGCCTGGCCGACGGCGCCTATCAGCATGCGCTGGAATATGCCAATGCCCGCGAGCAGTTCGGCCGGCCGATCGCCGAATTCCAGGGGCTGCAATGGATGCTGGCCGATATGTCGGTACAAATCGCCGCCGCGCGCGAGCTGATCCACAAGGCCGCGCGCTCGAGTTCGCCCTTCCCCGATCCGCTATTTGCCGCGCAAGCCAAGATCTTCGCCTCGGAAGCGGCGATCAGGGTGACGAACGACGCGCTGCAGGTGTTCGGCGCGGCCGGCTATTCGCGCAACCGGCCGCTGGAGCGCATGGTCCGCGACGCCCGCATGTTCACCATCGGCGGCGGCACTGCGCAGATCCTACGCACGGTGGTGGCGAGCCGCATCCTCGGCCGCAAGCTGCCGCAAACACGTGACGGATATCTGGAGGACGAACGCGCAGAACGGCGGACGGATTTTTAGCTTTCAGGCGCGGGACGAGCCCTCGTTGCGTACTATCCCCGAAGCCATGACTTGCGCTGGCCCAGATGGCTCAGGAAGGACGGGATGTCGAGAACCCTCTCCTCGATCGAATGGCGCAGCGAAGGGTGGCCGTTCGAATCGAGGCCCTTGGGAGCGGTGTGAGCCGGTCGGAGCTGAGCACGCTCGATCGGCGGCGGCGAAGCGCGCCGCTGGATGTGTTCGGCGACCCGACGATTGTCGCTGCTCAGTCTGCCGGCAAGTTCCACAAGTGAACCGTGGGCCGATTGCGGCTGGCGCGCCTGGCCGAGATTATCGATGCCGGTCGCAACCACGGAGACGCGAACCACGCCTTCGAGACTTTCGTCGAAGGTAGCGCCGACGATGATGTTGGCGTCCTGATCGGCTTCTTCGCGAATGCGCGAAGCCGCTTCGTCAACCTCGAACAGCGTCAGGTCATTGCCGCCGGTGATCGAAACGATGAGACCACTGGCGCGCTTGATCGAGGGGTCCTCGATCAACGGGTTGGAAATCGCAGCGACAGCGGCATTGAGCACACGTTTCTCGCCGGAAGCTTCCCCCCTGCCCATCATGGCCTTGCCCTTCTCTCGCATCACCGAGAGCACGTCGGCAAAATCGAGATTGATCAGGCCTTCCTTGACGATCAGGTCGCTGATGCAGGCCACGCCCGAATAGAGCACCTGATCGGCCATGGCGAAGGCGTCGATCATCGTGGTCTTCTCGCCGGCCACCCGGAACAGGTTCTGGTTCGGGATGATCAGCAGCGTGTCCACCACCTTCAGCAGTTCGGCGACGCCGGCTTCGGCGTATCGCATGCGGCGCTGGCCTTCGAAGTGGAAGGGCTTGGTGACGACGCCGATGGTGAGGATGCCAAGTTCACGCGCGATCCTCGCGATGATGGGCGCCGCCCCGGTGCCGGTGCCGCCGCCCATACCGGCCGTCACGAACACCATGTGCGCGCCTGCCAGGTTCTCGCGGATAGTGTCGATCGCCTCTTCGGCAGCGGCGCATCCCACTTCCGGCTGCGCGCCACAACCAAGGCCCTTGGTCACCTTGGTGCCGATCTGGATGATGCGCTTGGCCTTTGACATGGTGAGCGCCTGCGCATCGGTATTGGCGACGATGAACTCGACGCCTTGCAGCCCGGCCGCGATCATGTTGTTGACAGCATTGCCGCCGGCACCGCCGACCCCCAACACGACAATGCGCGCCTTCATTTCTCTGATATCTGCAATGCTGGTCATATTTGCCTCACGCTTGCTCTGCCCCAGCCCGCGAGAAAAGACAGGATGCATTGCTATCCACGAGCAGCCTTGCGGTCTGCCTGTATCAGGGTCGCAGCCAACTGCCCCAGCCTGCTCGTAGCCTGGCCGTGGCCCTCGATCGAGACACTGGCTCTGCCGCTGCTGCGCAGGGCCGCCACTTCACCTTCAAGCCTTGCCGCCGCCTCCTTCGCCGCCGCGGTATCGGCAGTTGCCTGCAGGAGCTCGGCCATCATCCGATCGGCGCGTTCGCGTTCGCGCTCGAAATCGGCGCGGTGACCGGCCGCACTCGCTTGCAGCCGCGCGACCTCGCTCTGCAATGCAGCGACCCTTGCCCTCAGCAAGACGACATTGCCTGCCTGGCGCCGCCCCGGTCTTTGCGGCGTGTGGCGTATTTCGGCGAGATCAACACTCACTCG
>JAEZEU010000394.1 GCA_023432885.1 Pseudomonadota bacterium
CCGCGCGGGAACGCCTTGTCGATCGCCGAAATCTCGCCGGCACTGAGCGTCAACTCTCCTGCTGCGGCATTCTCCGCCGCGTGCTCCGCGGACGAGGCTTTTGGAATCGGGAACACGACTGGTGCGCGCGCAAGGAAAGAGAGCGCAACCTGCCGAGGCGTGGCATTGTGGCTGTCTGCGATCGCGGCGAGCACTTCCCCGCCCTCGCTGCGCGGCGACGGAAAATCGTCGTGACCGAATGGCGAATAGGCGACGACGGCGACGCCGTGCTTCTCGCACCAGGGAATCACCGCGTGCTCGATCGCGCGCTCCTGCAAATGATAGAGCACCTGGTTGCAGGCGATTCTTCCCTTGCCGGAAACCGAAAGCAGCTCATCGAGATCGTCGGTGTCGAAATTGCTTACGCCCCAGGAGCGGATCTTTCCCGCGGCGACCAATTCCTCGAACGCGGCGATCGTGTCGGCGAGCGGATAGGAACCGCGCCAATGCAGGAGATAGCAATCGAGATGATCGGTCTTCAGCCGCTTGAGCGAGCGCTCGCAGGCGGTGATGGTGCCACGGCGAGAAGCGTTGCTCGGAAGCACCTTGGAGACCAGGAAAAGGCCGTCGCGCCTTCCCGCGATGGCGTCGGAGATGACGAGCTCGGCGTCGCCGTACATCTCGGCGGTGTCGATATGGGTCATGCCCGCTTCGATGCCGCGCCGAAGCGCCAGAACAGCGCGCTTGCGATCGCCATGGTCGAGATACCAGGTGCCCTGCCCGATCACGGAAACCTGCGGGCCGCCTTTGCCAAAAGGTTGTTGTCGCACGACTGCCTCGTCCGCTTCGGTTCAAGATCAGCGCGGACCATAGAGGACAGGGATGTCGGCGTCGATGCTGGCTCCCCTCACGGCGAGGAGGCGCGCAAGCGCCGTCTCGGACTGTGAGGCGCGCACGGGGCTCTCCATCCTCGGATGACGCCGCGGTTGTGCGCTCCAAGGCCTTGGTTCCCGCAGGCCGCCTGCCTACTCCGCAGCCTGCGCCTTGCCGTAGGCTTGCGAGATCATGTAGCCCGAGAGCGTGCCATACGCCGCGGTCCAGGCCTCGGCGACCTCGGATGTCCAGGCCGCGCCAAGCCCTTTTTCCAGCGTCCACAAGAGCGCGCTGCCGACGACCGGATAGTGCTCGGGTTTGGCGCCATAGCTGACATGGCGCCTGGCGAGCGCACTCGCGGCCGGCAAGATGGATTCGAGATTGGAGAGACCATTGACCACGACAGCAAGTGTCGCCATCAGCTTCTTGCGCTGCTCGGTCATATCGGCGGGAAACATCGCCTTGACCGAAGGTGCGACCTCGAAAAGGCGGTCGTAGAAGATGACCGCCGCCTGATCGGCGATCGGGACCACTCTGGAGAAACTCTCCTGGACGAGCTTGACTTGCTCCGGTGTCATCCGCGCCTCCTTGCACGTTACTGCTCCCTCACCGCGCCGGGAGCTCAGGATTGGCCGAGAGCAGGATCGTGCTCTAGGCCGCTTCGACGAAGCGATGCCGCTCGTAGAGGAACTCAAGCACGCGCTGGCGGCATTTGAGGTAGGCCGGGTTGGCGGCAAGCTCGAGCCGCTTGCGCGGATGGGCCAGCGGCACCTCCAGCACCTCGCCGATCCGCGCGCTCGGACCGTTGGTCATCATCACGATGCGGTCCGACAGCAGCACCGCCTCGTCGACGTCATGCGTGATCATCAGGATGGTGTTGCCGAGTTTCTGGTGCAGCGCCATGACAGAGTCTTGCAAGTGCGCGCGCGTCAGCGCGTCCAGCGCACCGAAGGGCTCGTCCAGCAGCAGCACCTTCGGCTCCATGGCGAGCGCGCGCGCAATGCCGACACGCTGCTTCATACCGCCGGAGATTTCCGCGGGGCGCTTGTCCTTGGCGTGGGCCATCTGCACGAGGTTGAGATTGTGCATCACCCAGGCGTCGCGCTCGGCGCGGGTCTTGGTCGAGGCAAACACCTTGTCCACGCCAAGCTTGACGTTCTCGTAGACGGTGAGCCACGGCAGCAGGCTGTGGTTCTGGAACACCACCGCGCGATCGGGACCGGGCGAATTGACCTCACGGTTCTCCAGCAGCACGCCGCCCTGCGTCGCGTTGGTGAGGCCGGCGACGATATTGAGCAGCGTGGACTTGCCGCAGCCGGAGTGGCCGATGATCGAGACGTATTGTCCCTTCTCGATCGTCAGATTGATATCCTTCAGCACCTCGGTAATGGCAGTGCCGCGGGTGAAGATCTTGTCGATGTGGTCGAGCTTGAGATAAGGCTGCATTGACATCTCCACCTCAATTCGCAGCGGTGCCGCGGGTCACGAACTTGCCGACGATCGCGATCATGCGATCGAGCAGGAAGCCGATGATGCCGACATAGAACAGCGCCAGGATGATTTCGCTGATATGCGAGGAATTCCACGCATCCCAGATGAAGAAGCCGATGCCGACGCCGCCGATCAGCATTTCGGCGGCGACGATCGCAAGCCATGACAAGCCGATGCCGATGCGCAGGCCCGTGAAGATGTAGGGCGCCGCCGCCGGGATCATGACCTTGGTGAAGAACTCCAGCGGATTGAGCCGCACCACGGCAGCGACATTGCGGTAGTCCTGCGGGATGTTGCGGATGCCGACTGCGGTGTTGATGATGATCGGCCAGATCGAGGTGATGAAGATTACGAAGATCGCCGACGGCTGCCCGTCGCGGAATGCCGCCAGCGACAGCGGCAGCCAGGCCAGCGGCGGAATGGTGCGCAGCACCTGGAACAGCGGATCGAGCCCGCGCATCGCCCAGACCGATTGTCCGACCAGGGTGCCGAGCGCGACGCCGGCGATGGCGGCCAGCGAGTAGCCGAGCGCCACCCTCTGCAGCGAGGCCGAGAGGTGCCAGAACAGTCCCTTGTCGATGCCGCCGCGATCGAAGAACGGATCGAAGATCAGTTCCCTGGTGTCCTTGAACACGCGCGAGGGCGGCGGCAGCGTCGAGCCGGCGCGCCGGCAGGCGATCTCCCAGAACAGCAGCAGCAGCGCGAGCACCACCAGAGGAGGGATCACGCGCACGGCCGTGTCCTTTGCCACCTTGATATACTTTTCCGCAACCGGCGTCCGCTTGGGCCTCATTGTCACGATCTCGGCCGCAGCAGCCGTGACGGGAAGCACGATGTTGTCGGCTTCGGTCTTCATGGCAGGCATCGACATCTCGAAAATCATCTCCGTGATTGAATGGACCGGCCGATCGCTGCGTGGCCCCGCAGCGATCAAACCTCGACGCGCTTGATCGACAACGACTTCAGGTAGGCGGCGGGATTCTCGGGATCGAACACCTTGCCGTCGAAGAAGGTCTCCTTGCCGCGCGAGGTCGACGTCGGGATATCGGCTGCGGCGACGCCAAGCTCCTTGGCGGCCTCCTTCCAGAGATCCTCGCGGTTGACCTTGGCGATCAGCGCCTTCGTGTCGAAACCCGGCTCGAACTTGCCCCAGCGGATGTCCTCGGTGAGGAACCAGAGGTCATGGCTCTGGAACGGATAGGAGGCGTGGTCGGCCCAGAACCGCATGATGTGCGGGCTGTTCTCGACAACCTTCCCGGGGATGCCGTAATCGAACTTGCCCTTGACGCGGTCGGTCACGTCATCGACCGGACAGTTGATCCACTGGCGCTTGGCGCAGATGGCGGCGACCTCGTCGCGGTTGTCCGGCTTCTCGCACCACTGCTGCGCTTCCATCACGGCCATCAGCAGCGCCCTGGCTGCCTTCGGGTATTTGTCGGCCCAGGCGGCGCGCAACGCAAACGACTTCTCCGGATGCTTGTCCCAGAGTTCGCCTGTCGTGATCGCAGTATAGCCGATGTCCTGATGGATGAGCTGAAGGTTCCAAGGCTCGCACACGCAGAAGCAGTCCATGGTGCCGACCTTCATGTTGGCGACCATCTGCGGCGGCGGCACGACGATGGTTTCAATGTCCTTGTCGGGGTCGACGCCGCCGGCGGCGAGCCAGTAGCGGATCCAGAGATCATGGGTGCCGCCCGGGAAGGTCATCGCGGCTTTCACGGCCTTGCCGGAAGCCTTCTTCTTCTCCAGTGCGACCTTGAACGGGGCGGTGTCGACGCCGACCTTGACGCCGGCATATTCCTTGGCGACGGAAATGCATTGGCCGTTCAGATTGAGCCGCGCCATGATGTACATCGGCGTCGGCTGGTTGTTCTGGGTCACCTTGCCCGCCGAGATCAGGTACGGCATCGGGGTGAGGATATGCGCGCCGTCGATACCGTTGCCTTCGGAGCCGAGCACGAGATTGTCGCGCGTGGTGCCCCAAGAAGCCTGCTTCTGCACTTCGACATCGGGCATGCCGTATTTGGCGAAGATGCCCTTCTCCTTGGCGACGAACAGCGGAGACGCATCGGTCAGCGCGATGAAGCCGAGCTTGGCGCCTTTCACTTCAGGCCCTGCGCCCTGCGCGAAGGCGCCGGCGGGAAAATTCATCTTGGCGGCAGCCAGCAGGGCTGCGGTGCCGCTTGTCGCCTTGAGAAGCTCACGGCGGCTGAGGCCTGAGGTCTTGCTGATGCGCTTGGTCATCGGTCCTGTGGTCCTTTGCGTCGTTGCGTTGAGTGGCTGCATCGATGTCGAGTGCCGTCCGATGACGCTGCGCGGAGCGCATGAGGGCGCGTTCTGGGAAAGCCCCAGAGTGACGGCGTCGCAATCCGGATGGGTTGGTCTCGAGGGACGGCTTCAATGGCGTCAGCACCCACTATTCAAGCGTTGTGCCAAGCGCGCCGCAGCGCAATAAATCAATGAATTAGAGGGGCTTACGATTCCGAGCAGAGAATTCCGGTCCGACGTTTCGCGCTTCGAAAATTTGCGATTCGCTCAATTCTTGTTTGGTGTTCGCCCATTCCTTGTGCGCCGCACAAGGAATGGGCATCCGACGGATATTCGTCCTCAGGCGTCTTCGGTCGCTTTCGCGAGCGGTTTTGGCGCGGCTCCGCCGCCCGGCTTCATCTTGAATTCGTACGTCATCAGATGCCATGGCGAGGGCGCTGGTTTGCCGTCCGGCATCGCGGGATCGGTGCGCTTTTCAATGTTGGCGATGAGTTCGTCCTTCACTCCGAACACGACGTCGCGATCGATGTTGGGATCTCCGCCGATGAAGACATGCGTGACCAGCGGCTCGTAACCGGGTGCGGCGACAAGGAAATGCACATGCGCCGGCCGCAGCGCCGGGCGCCTCGTGTATTGAATCATCTCGCCGACCGGCCCGTCCACCGGGATCGGGTAGCTGCATGGAAGAATGGAGCGGAAGAAGAAGCGGCCATCGTCATCGGTGATGAAGCGGGCCCGCGACGAAGGGCCCTGAGTGGCATAGGTCGGCTTTTGCGAGTCATAGAAACCGTCGTCGTCGGCGTGCCAGACGTCGACCGGCACGCCCGGCAACGGCTTGCCGTCGAGATCGGTAACCCTGCTCTGCACAAACATGCGCTCACCCTGAAGGTCGGCCGAGATGTCCGTCCCATGCGGCGTGACCTTGTGCTCGCCGACATAGAAGGGGCCGAGCACAGTCGTCTCAGTCGCGCCTTCGCGGTCGCGGTGGTTGACTGCATCGACCAGCATGGACACGCCGAGCACATCGGAAAGCAGGATAAATTCCTGACGGATCGGGGTGCACTTCTGTCCGGCACGCGTCAGGAAATCGATCGCGAGCTCCCACTCCTCGAAGGTCAGCTCGGTCTTGCGGACATAGTCGTGCAGCAATTTCACGAGTTCCTGCAGCAGGAATTTGGCGCGCGGGTCCGGCGTGTCGTCGAAGGTACGGATCACGGCCTCGGTCAGTTCGGTTTCGCTGAATTGGGTCATTGGACTGTCCTGCGGATGACTCGACGGAAGAGACCGCAAGCCTACATCGGCGTACCGGCCTTGCGTAGACACAAGCGGTTGGATCGGGCGGCACTTTTCGGCTATCAAGTCCGCCTCCCCGCTCGTTCCGGAGAACCGTTCCATGCTTGCCCCAACCCCCGCCTCACCCGAATCCGCAGGGATGTCCAGCGCCGCGCTCGCCCGTGCAGAGCGGCATCTGAAGGAACGCTATATCGATGCCGGCCGCTACCCGGGGACGCAGCTCCTGGTCTACCGCCGCGGCAAGGTCGTGCACTCCTCGGTGCAAGGCTATGCCGATCTCGCGCGCAAGGTGCCCGTCAAGGACGACACCATCTTCCGCATCTACTCCATGACCAAGCCGATCACCTCGGTGGCGTTCATGATGCTGGTGGAGGAAGGCCGCGTCGCGATCGACGAGCCCGTGCACAAGTATATTCCGGAGTGGAAGAATCTCGGCGTGTTCGTCGCCGGCAGCAATCCGGCCTATCTGACGAAGCCGCCCGCGCGGCCGATGCTGATCGTCGACCTCCTGCGCCACACCTCCGGCCTGACGTATGGCTTCCAGCAGCGATCCAATGTCGATGCCGGCTATCGCGACAGGAAGATCGGCGAGGTCGTCACGTCAGGCACGCTGGATTCGATGATCGCGGATCTTGCGAAAATGCCCTTGGAGTTCTCGCCGGGCGAAGCGTGGAATTATTCGCTCTCGACCGACGTGATCGGCTATCTGATCGGCAAGATCTCCGGTCAGCCGTTCGAGCAATTCCTGAAGGAACGCATCTTCAAGCCGCTCGGCATGAACGACACCGATTTTCATGTACCTGCCGACAAGGCGCATCGCCTCGCCGCGTGCTATTCCGCCGATCCGCCCGGCGAACTCAAGTTCCACGCCACCGAGCGCAAGGCGATGCTCACCTTGCAGGATGACCCGACGAAGAGCCCTTATCTCATGCCGCCCACCTTCTTTTCCGGCGGCGGTGGATTGTGCTCGACGTCGGCCGACTATCTCACCTTCTGCCGCGCACTGCTAAACCGGGGCGAACTCGGCGGCGTCCGCCTGCTCGGACCGAAGACGCTGGCGCTGATGACGACCAACCATCTGCCTGGCGGCCGTGACTTGCCTGCCATGTCGCGCTCGATGTTCAGCGAGGCAACCAACAATGGCATCGGATTTGGGCTCGGCTTTGCCGTCACCATGGACCCGGCGCAGACGCTGATCGCGGGCAGCCCCGGCGAATATTTCTGGGGCGGCGCCGCCGCGACCGCCTTCTGGATCGATCCCGCCGAAGAGCTGATTACGATCTTCATGACCCAGGTCATGCCGTCGACCGCCTACCCGATCCGGCGCGAGCTGCGCACCATGATCTATTCGGCAATCACGGACAGTAATCTCTGAAAAAAGGCGGTTCCACGCTGCGCCGCGGTATCGAGCAGCGACCGAATTCCTTGGCGAAATTTAGCGCTTAACTTAATGTTCCGTGCGGCTTCGTCTCGTCCGGGATCCCTGTGCCGAAACTTTCCTTGCCAGTGCGCCTTGCCCTTCTGGTGGCAGGAACCACACTGCCGCTTATCATGTTCGCGGCGGGCATCGTCTTCCATAATTACGAACAGGACCGCAGGAACGCGACCCAGCGCGTACTGGAGACGGTGCGCTCGATTCGCATGGTGCTCGATGCCGAGGTGCAGCGGATGACGGGTGGCCTGCAGGTGCTGGCCCTTACTCCCTCCTTGCGCGGCGGCGACTACAACACCTTTCGGTCGATCGCGCTCGGCTTTCTGGAGCAATACGGCAAAGAGGGCGTGGTGCTGGTCGCCGATCGTCAGGGACGGCAGGTGTTCTCCTCCCTGACCGTTGACACCGCGAGCCTGCCTCCGCGCAACAACCGCGACATTGTCGAACAGGTCTTCCTCACCAGGCAGCCCGCCTACTCAAACCTGTTTGTCGGCGCGGTCACGAAGAAGCTCATCGTCACGGTAGAGGTACCCGTGATGAGGGAGGGTGATGTGGCCTACGTCATCTCCTTCAGCCCGCCGATCAAGATATTCCAATCGATTGTCGAACAGCAGCGGCCCAGCCCCGACTGGACCGTGGCGATATTCGACGGCAAAGGCACCAATTTCGCGCGAGTGCCGAACCCG
>JAEZEU010000503.1 GCA_023432885.1 Pseudomonadota bacterium
CTCAACGAGCGGCAGAAGGCAGCGGGCGACACCATCTTCGCCAATCCGCGCAACTCTGCCGCCGGCTCGCTGCGCCAGAAGGATCCGACCATTACCGCCTCGCGCCCGCTCGGCTTCTTCGCCTATGCCTGGGGCGAGATGAGTGCGATGCCCGAGGCTACGCAGACCGGCATGATCCACTGGTTCGAGCGCTGCGGCTTCAAGACCAATCCGCTGACGAAGCTCTGCCACTCGGTCGACGAACTGATCTCCTTCCATCGCAAGATCGAGGAGCAACGCGCCAGGCTCGACTACGACATCGACGGCGTCGTCTACAAAGTCGACCGCATCGACTGGCAAGAGCGGCTCGGCTTCGTCTCGCGCACGCCGCGCTGGGGCATTGCCCACAAATTCCCGGCCGAGCGCGCCATGACCGTGCTGCGCGACATCGAGATCCAGGTCGGCCGCACCGGCTCGTTCACGCCGGTCGGCAAGCTGGAGCCGGTCGGTGTCGGCGGGGTCATCGTGCAGAACGTCACGCTGCACAACGAGGACTACATTCGCGGCGTCGGCAACAGGGGCGAAGTGCTGCGCGAGGGCCGCGACATCAGGATCGGCGACACCGTCGTGATCCAGCGCGCCGGCGACGTCATCCCGCAGGTCGTCGACGTCGTCATCGACAAGCGCCCGAAGAGCGCGAAGGAATTCCATTTCCCCAAGAAATGCCCATGCCCGCTGCACACCGACGTGGTGCGTGAGGAGACGGCGACGGGCGAGGAGGGCTCGCGCGCCCGCTGCACCGGCGAGTTCGCCTGTCCGTTCCAGAAGATCGAGCACCTGAAGCTGTTCGTGTCGCGTCGGGCGTTCGACATCGACGGGCTCGGCGAAAAGCAGCTGCAATATTTCTTCGACGAGGGCTGGGTGAAAGAGCCCGCCGACATCTTCACGCTGTCGAAACGCAACAGCAAGCTCAAATTGGAGGAGATCGAGGGCTACGGCGAAACCTCGGTACGCAATCTCTTTGCCTCGATCGAGAACCGCCGCCGCATCGCGCTGGAGCGCTTCATCTACGCGCTCGGCATGCGCCATGTCGGCGAGACGACGGCGCTGGCGCTGGCACGCGGATACGGCTCCTGGGACGAATTCTACGATGCGTGCCTGAAAGTCGCCAAGGGCGATGAGGAGGCGATCGCCGATATGGACGCGCTCGACCAGATCGGCGAGACCGTCATTCACAGCGTCGCCGCCTATTTCGGCGAGAGCCACAACCGCGGCATCGTCGAGCGGCTCGTCAAGGAGCTCGATGAAATCGTCGACGCCGAAAAGCCCAAAAGCAATTCGAAGGTTGCCGGCAAGACCGTGGTCTTCACCGGCTCGCTCGAGAAGATGACGCGCGACGAAGCCAAGGCCACCGCCGAGCGCCTCGGCGCCAAGGCGGCCGGCTCGGTATCGAAGAAGACGGACTATGTCGTCGCCGGTCCCGGTGCGGGCTCCAAGCTCGCGGAAGCGAAGAAGCACGGCGTGACCGTGCTCACTGAGGACGAGTGGCTGAAGCTGATAGGGGAGTGACGGTGCTTGCACCGTCATTCCGGGGCGGCTCGAAGAGCCGAACCCGGAATCTCGAGATTCCGGGTCTGGTCCTTCGGACCATCCCGGAATGACGTCAGGTTAGACTTCAAAGCCAGGAGGAAGCGATGATCAAGGTAAGCGTCATGTATCCCAACAATGCCGGTGCGCGCTTCGACCACGACTACTACCGGGAAAAACACATGCCGCTGGTGAAAGCGCGCATGGGCGACGCCTGCAAATACTACACCATCGACAAGGGCCTTGCCGGCGGAGCCCCCGGCGCTCCGGCGACCTATGTCGGCATGTGCCACATCTTCGCTGACTCCGTCGAAGCGTTTCAGAAGGCTTTCGGGCCGCACGCCAAGGAGATCATGGACGACATCAAGAACTACACCGACATCGCCCCGGTCATGCAGATCAGCGAAGTCGTCGTGGAGAAGTGAGCTGACCGGGCAGACGGTCTTGGCGCTTGCTACGACTGTCATCGCCCGCGCATGCGGGCGATCAGTATTCCAGAGACGTCGGCGGCAAAACCGAGAAGCCGCGGCGTACTGGATCCTCCGCTTTCGCGGGGGATGACGAGTGACTGCACGGAGGCAGGGATGCTTCACATCATCCCTGCCTCTTCCTCTTCCGCCTTCTCGATCAGCTCCTCGCTCACCACTACATCCCGCCGCGGCACCAGGAAGAACATCGTGGCGGCGCACGCGATCGACAGTGCGAAGAGCGCCGACGTCAGCGGCAGCGTCGTGCTGGAGTGGCCGCCGAGATAGGCGCCGAACTGCGAGACCAGCGCGCCGACGCCCTGCTGCAAAAAGCCCATGGCGCCGGAGGCGGTGCCTGCGGCTTCCGGGCGGACGCTGATCGCGCCGGCCGACGCATTGGCCATCACGAAGGCATTGGCGACCATCACGATCATCTGGGTTCCGAACAGCCAGCCCGGCGTCTGGTTGATGCCGGCAAGGCTCCAGATCAGGTTCAAGAGGCTGCCGCCGAGCTGCAGCGCCAGTCCGAACCAGATCAGCTTCTCCAGCGAATGCCGCGGCGCGAAGCGAACGCAGAAGAGATTGCCGACGAGGTACGCAAAGCCCGTGGTTGCGAACCATGCGCCGTATTCGGCCGTGGTGCGCCCCATCTGCGTCACCACGATATAGGGGCCGCCGCCGGCGAAGGTGAAGATGATCTGGGAGGCCAGCATCTGGCACAGCACATAGCCGATGAAGGCGCGGCTCCTCAGCAGCGAGCCGACGTCGCCGCGGAAGCCGCTGCTCTCGGCTCGCGCGCGCCGCGTCTCCGGCAGCGCGACCGCGAGCAGCACGGCGATGCTGATCGAAGCGGCGGTGATGAAATAGAAGATTGCGCGCCAGCCGAAGGCGATCTCCAGCAGGCCGCCCACCAGTGCGCTCAGCATCTGCGCCACCATCATCACGGCGATGACGAGGCTGATCATGGCCCCGACGCGGTCGCGGCCATAGAGATCGCGGATGATGGCGCGGCTTATCACCATGCCGGAGGCGCCGCCGAGCGCCTGCAAGAAGCGTGCGGCGATCAGCTGCGGCAGGGTCTGCGCCAGCGAGCAGCCGACGCTCGCCGCCACCATCAGCGCCAGCCCGGCCAGCAGCACCGGCCGGCGGCCGAACTTGTCCGACAACGGCCCCATGATCAGCTGCGAGCAGGCGATGCCGACCATGTAGAGTGACACCGTCATCTGCGCGACCTGGATGTCGCTCTGGAACGTGGCGGCCAGCACCGGCAGCGCGGGCACCAGCATGTACAGCGAGATCGGCGCGGCGCCCGTCATCACAACGAGCATCAGCAGCATCAGGCGCGATCTCGTGAGGTCGTGCTTGTCCGCGGCCGCACCGGGCGGCTTGCTCCTCACGCCATGCATTTGATCGGATCCGAACTGTTCGCGCAGACTCTAGCGGGACCGCAGCGCGCGAATACGGCTGTTTCGGCATGAGGCCATGAGGATTTCGGGAGGCGGCTAATTGGATTCTTCGCGTCCCTCGCGCTGATGGCCTGCACAGCCGTCAGCGCCCGGCTTGACCGGGCGATCCAGCATCCCGAAGACGGCAGTGATTAGAAGGCCGCGGCGTACTGGATCCCCCGCTTTCGCGGGGGATCGCTGTGAGGGACTATTTCAACTCCGCCGTTGCCTCGTCCAGCCACAGCTTCGTTGCGGCATCATCGAGCTGCGGCCGTACGATCCTGGCGACCTTGGCATGGTAGTCGTTGAGCCATTTCAGCTCGGCCGGATCGAGCATCGTCACCTCGATGAGGCGGCGATCGATCGGCGCGAAGGTCAGCGTCTCGAACGCGTTGACCGGCTTCTCCGCGCCCTTGATGTCGGCCCCGACGACGAGTTCGAGGTTCTCGATCCGGATGCCGTAGGCGTCGGCCTTGTAGTAACCCGGCTCGTTGGAGAGGATCATGCCGCGCTTCAAGGGCGTGGTGCCGAGCTTGGAGATCCGGGCCGGCCCTTCATGCACCGAGAGATAGCTGCCGACGCCGTGTCCGGTGCCGTGCTCGAAATCGAGCCCGGCCTGCCACAGGAACTGCCGGGCAAAGGGATCGAGCTGCGCACCGGTGGTGCCGTCGGGGAACACCGCGCGCGCGATCGCGATATGGCCGCGCAGCACGCGGGTGAAGCGGTCGCGCATCTCCGCGGTCGGCTCGCCGATCGCAATCGTGCGGGTGACGTCGGTGGTGCCGTCCTGGTATTGCGCGCCGGAATCGATCAGCAGCAAATCGCCGGGCGCGATGCGCCGGTTGCTCTTGCGGGTGACGCGGTAATGCACGAGGGCGCCGTTCGGGCCGGTGCCGGAGATGGTGGGGAAGGAGACGTCCTTGAGCGCGCCGGTCTGGCGGCGGAAGGTCTCCAGCGCCTCGACGGCATCGATCTCGGTCAGCGCGCCCGACGGCGCCTCACGGTCGACCCAGGCGAGGAAGCGCGTCAGCGCCACGGCGTCGCGATGGTGCGCCGTCCGCGTGCCCTCGATCTCCGTGATGTTCTTCACGGCCTTCAGGAGGCTCACGGGATCGTTGCCGGCGACAGGCTTGCCGCCGGCGCTCTTGATCAGCCGGCTCAGCGCGTCGGCCGCGGTGGCGCTGTCGAGCGCGATCGAGCCGCCCTGCCTGGCCAGTTCGGTGAGCTTTTGGGCGAGCTTGTCCGGTTCCTCGACATCGGCTGATTGCTCGAGGTGGTCGCGCGTCGAGTTGGAGAGCTTGCGGTGATCAATGAAGATGGTCGGCCGGCCGTCCTTCGGCACCAGCGCGTAGGACAGCGGCAGCGGCGTATGCGAGACGTCGGCGCCGCGGATATTGAAGGCCCATGCCACGCCGTGGGAATCCGACAGCACCAGCGCATCGGCGCCCAGCTTGCTGATTTCGAGGCGAATGCGCTTCAGCTTCTCGGCCTCCGCTTCGCCGGAAAATTGCAGGCCCTGGATCGAGACCGGCCCCAACGGCGGGGGCGGGCGCTCGTGCCAGATCGCATCGACAGGGTTGGTCTCGACCGCGATCAGTTCCGCGCCGGCCTTGGCGCAAGCGGCGGCCAGTCGCTCGGCTGCCGCAGAGGTGTGCAGCCACGGGTCAAAACCAAGGCGGTCGCCCTTGGCCAGATGACGGGTGAGCCAGTGTTCCGGCGGCGGCTCGACCAGCGGTTCGACCTGCCAGGCCTTACGGTCCACCTGCTTGCCGGCCTGAAGGGTGTAGCGCCCGTCGACGAATACCGCGGCCTCCCTGGTCAGCACGATGGCCATCCCGGCCGAGCCGGTGAAGCCGGTCAGCCAGGCCAGCCGCTCCTCCGAGGGGGCGACATACTCGTTTTGCTGCTGATCGGCCCGGGGGATCACGAATCCCGTGAGTTTGCGCCGCGCCAGTTCCTCGCGGAGGGCGGAAAGCCGCGCCGTCAGCGCCACGCCGCTCTCGGGTTCGTCGAATGTCTGGAAATGGGCTTCGAACATCGCGCTCACACTTTAGGTTTCTGTGGAGGGCTCGGCAATGCGGCCGAATTCTCCTTACTTTGGCACAAGTTATGCTTGGATTCTTACACTTGCATCAGACAAGGGCGAACTATTTGCGATGCAGATCGTTCGAGAGATGACCGGGAGACTTCGAGGAGTGTCTCAACTCAAGGACGCGGGGATACACCATGCCTGCCTTTACCTTTGAGAAGATTTCGCCGCCGGCGAGCCGCGGCCCGATCGCGCCGATCGTGGTCAAGAAACGAGGCGTCATCGTTCAGATGCTGGACCGCTTTGTCGACGCGCGCGTCAAACGCAGGGATGCCAAGGGCATCGTCTTCCGCGCCAAGCGCAAGACGAGGATCTAGGCAAGGCAACCGAGTTGTCGGTATTCCGGGGCACGCGAAGCGTGAACGATGGGGCGCCTTTGCGCACCTGAGAATCTCGAGATTCCGAGTTCGATCCTTCATCGCCCCGGAACGACGAACCCTAGCTCGGTCTCCGCAGTAGCAAGCTGCTCCACTCATCGATCCGCAAATGCCTTAGCGGCACCAGGCCGCGGGCACGGTAGGCCGCTATCACGGCCGGAGCCTGATGCGTCAGCAGGCCGGACAGGATCACCAGCGCCCCAGGGGCGAGATGCCGCGCCATCGGCGTCGCCAACTGCCGCAGCGGGTTGGCCAAAATATTCGCCAGCACCAGATCGAACGGGCCGCGCTGGGGAAACTCCGGCGCGGAAAAGCCGGTGGCGCGGATCACCTGCACGAGATTGCCGGTCTCGTTCAGCCGGGCATTCTCCCGCGCCACGCGCACCGATGGCGGATCGATGTCGCTGGCGAGCACGCCGATCTTCAGCGCCTTCGCCGCCGCAATCCCGAGCACGCCGGTGCCGGTGCCGAGATCAAGCAGCCGCCGCGGCCGATACGCTTTCAGCACATGGTCCAGCAGCAGCAGGCAGCCGCGCGTGGTGCCGTGATGCCCGGTGCCGAACGCCAGCGCCGCCTCGATCTCGATGGCGAGCTTGTTGGCGGGGACCCGCTCGCGGTCATGCGCGCCATGAACGACAAAGCGCCCGGCCGGCACCGGCACGAGGTCTTCGAGGCTCGCCTTGACCCAGTCCCTGGCTTCCACCGTATCGAAGGCGAGGGTGGCTGCGATCTCGCGACCGGCGGCATTCGTCACGAGATCGCGCAGCAGCGCCTGGTCCGGCGCTTCGGCAAAATGCAGGGTGACATCCCAGCGTCCGTCCGGCCCCTCGAAAGCCGCCACCGCCGCCTCGGTGTCGAAAAAAACTTCGGTCAGCACGTCGACCACGCGCTTGGCGGCGTGCTCGTTGCCAATTGCAAAGCTGGCGCGATGGGTAGAGGGGGTGATGGTCATCAGCAAGCCGGTCCACAGAAAAGGGGCAGGAAATACAGCCCTTGTTTACAGGCTTTGCAGGCGGATATGCCGAGGATTTCCACAGCTTCCTTCAGCTAAAAGCCACGGCGGTTCGGACGAGGTAGGTTCAGTAGGAAAGCCTTTGG